>NZ_JBEXGE010000021.1:0-126191 GCF_040607155.1 Micromonospora sp. NPDC005324
ATGTGCCGGGCAAGCTTGCGGTTGCGCAGCATCCCGGTGACGTTGAGGTCTTCGATGACGACCGTGCCGTATTCGCGGGTCAGCCGGGTGGTGAGTTTGTGCAGTCCGTCGCGGCGCAGGTTCGCCACCCGGGCATGCGCCCGGCCGAGCCGGGCTGCCGCTCGCTCCCACCGCTTCGAGGCGCGTCGGCCGGTGCGCCGGTCCGGGCCGGTCTTGCGCGCCAGCGCTCGACCGAGCGCCCGCATCCGCTGGTGCGCGGCCGTCAGGTATCGCGGGTTGTCGATCAGCTCGCCGGTCGACAGGACCGCTAGGTGCCTGATGCCGACGTCAACGCCGAGCACCGCGCCCGGCCGGGTGGGTAGCCGCTCGGGGCGCTCGATTTCGACGCAGAAAGCGACGTGCCACCGGCCGCCGTCACGTCGCACGCAGGCGGACATGATCCGGGCGGTGCCGTTGTCGAGGCGGCGGGCGAGCTTGCGGGCGGACTCGTGCAGCTTCAGCTGGCCCAGCCGGGGCAGCACCACATGCTTGCGGTCGGACTCGATCCGGATCGTCCCGGTGGTGAACCGCACGGACGCGATGGTGCGGCGGCGGGACTTGAACCCCGGGAACCCGACCGGCCGGCCGGCGCGCTTACCTGAGCGCGAGTCGGCCCAGTTCTTCAACGCGCGAGCGAGGGCGTCGAGGCCGGTGTTGAACGCCTCCTTCGAGCACTCCCGCCACCACGGCGCGACGTCGGGCTTGGCGACGTTCCACGCCTTACGCAGGCCGGGCAGCGTCCACGACAAGGTCGGGGTCAGCATCTCGTCCGGCAGCCCGTAGGTGCGTTCGGCGGCCCGCTGATCCATGACCGCCTTGACCCTGGCCAACGCCCAGTTGTGGGCCACCCGGGCCGCCCCGGCGTGCGCCAGCACGTCACGTTCCTGCCCGGGGCTGAGATCAAGAGCGAACCGGTACGCCTGGATCGTCTTCACGCCCGAACCTCGGTGACGGCCTCAACCGCGCGACGGGCACGGTTCGCGGCGGCGCGGCGGCCGTACAGGCGGGCGCACAACGACGTCAGGATCTCGGTGACGTCACGCACGAGATCGTCGTCCACCCCGGCCGGATCGACCACCAGGAGACGGCGGCCCCTGCGCGGCAAGGGCGGCCTCGACGTAGTCGGCGCCGAAGCGGCCCCTGTGCTCAACCACGATCGTCGACACGGCCGGGTCGCGCAGCAACGCGAGGAACTTCTTGCGCTGCCCGTCGAGCGCCGAACCGACCTCGGCCACCACCCGGTTCACCGCCAGGCACTGCCCGGTCGCTCACACGCTGACCCGGGCGACCTGCCGGTCCAGGTCCGGCCTCTGGTCGGCCGACGCGACGCGCGTACACGACGGTCTGCGCGGCCCCCGTGCTCGCACCGGTCAACGGTTCACCGACCATGACCAGCCGACCAAATCGATACGCGGGAACAGGCAGTGTCCCGGTCTCGTAACGCCGCCGAGCGGTCGCGTACGAGATACCGGTAGCCGCCGCCCACTCCTTCAAATGCACGCCGCTCACTATAGATAACTAGTGAGCACCAGTGACGATCCACGGGTTAGCAATAGTCAACCCTCAGCCGGTTCGTCGTTCGTGGCTCGGGTCGGTGTCGGCCTGCCAGGCGGCGACGAGATCCTCGCGCGCCCGGGCGACCCGGGAACGGATCGTGCCGACGGGGCACTGGCAGACGTTCGCCGCCTCGGCGTAGGACAGGCCGAGCACCTGGGTGGCGACGAACGCCTCACGGCGCTCCCGGGTCAGTCCGGCGATCAACTGGTGCAGGGTCACGCCCTCGTCGGCACCGGCGGTGATCGCACCGGCGGCCTCGGCTGCGGCCTGCCAGTCCGGCACCGCCGCCATCCTCGGCCGGGCCACCGCCGTTCGCACGTGGTCCACGGCGACGCGGCGGGCGATGGTGAACACCCAGGTACGGGCCGACGAGCGACCGGCGAAGCCGGGCAGGTTGCGAATCGCCCGTAGGAACGTCTCCTGGGTCAGGTCGTCGGCCTCCCCTGGCCCGGCCAGGTGCGACAGGAACCGCCAGACCTGGTCCTGTAGTGCCCGGATGAACGCCGTGGCGGCCTGCCGGTCACCCTGGCCCGCCTCCCGAGCCCACCGGGTCACCTGGTCGTCGTCAGCGACGCCGTTGCGCACAGACCACCGTCCTGAGTGCCACGGGCGCTCCTTCATGCCGAGATGCCGTCGTCGGAACGCCGCCGGTCGGCCGCGCACTCTGGTGGTCGCCGGCCGGTCCGGAAAAGTTCCCGACGTTCCCATGTTCGACCGATCTCGCGCATGTCCGGGGTGACGGGAACCGAGGGCCGCTCAGCTCGGGACGCGCTGGTCCGCGCTCTCGCGTTCTCTCGGAACCACGGGGTCGGGCATGCTCCACGAGCGCCACAGCTGGCTGTACCCACCTCCGGCCCTGAGCAGCTCGGCGTGCGTGCCGTGCTCGGCGACGCGCCCCTGGTCGAGGACGACGATGCGGTCCGCGGTGGCCGCCTGGCTGAGTCGGTGGGCGACGATCAGAGTGGTACGCCCCTCGGTGGCCGCCACGGCGGCGCGGTCGAGGTCGCGCGCGCCCGCGCTGCCCGCCTCGGCGGTGGCCTCGTCGAGGACCGCGACGGCCGGATCGGCGAGGATGAGGCGGGCCAGCGCGAGCTGCTGGGCCTGGGCCGAGGTGAGCTGCCGCCCGCCCTCCCCCACGGCGGTGGCGAGGCCCTCCGGCAGGGTCCGCACCCACTCGGTGGCGCCGACGAGATCGAGGGCGGTGGCGATCTCGGCGTCGGTGGCGTCCGGGTCGGCGAGGCGCAGGTCGTCGGCGAGCGGCCCGGCGAAGACGTGCACCTCCTGGCTGATCAGGGCGATCTCCCGACGGAGGCGGTGCTCGCCGAGTTGGGCCAGCGGCACGCCGCGCAGGGTCACCGCACCGTCGGTGGGCGCGATGATGCCGGCGATGATGCCGGCGAGGGTGCTCTTGCCCGCGCCGCTCGCGCCGACCAGGGCGACGCGCTCCCCGGGGGCGAGACGCAGGGCGACGTCCCGCAGCACCACCGGCCCGTCGTCGTAGCGGTGCTGCCCGACGGTCACCTCCAGTGCCGCCGGTACGCCCCGATCGTGGCGGGCGGGCTCGGTGCCGGCGGGGGCCGCGGTGTCCGGCAGGGTGGTGACCCCGACGAGTCGGGCCAGGCTGGCCCCGGCCTGCAACACCGAGTCCGACTCGAACAGCAGCAGGCCGATGGGGTTGAAGAGGCGGTGGAAGTAGAGCGCGGCCGTGGTGGCGGCGCCGACGGTGGCCAGGTCACCGCGTACCAGCAGGAACCCGGCGAGCAGCACGGCGGCGAGCCCCACGAACTCCGAGCGGTTGATGCGCAGCCCGAAGCGGGTGTAGAGACCGAAGATCTCCAGCGACAGGTCGCGGGCGACGCCGGAGCGCTCCGCGATCCGCGCGACGTGGGCGTCCTCCATCCGGTAGGCGCGCACGGTGGCCGCGCCCCGCAGCGCCTCGGCCGTCGCCTGCGCGCGCTCACCCGTCGCCACCCGCTCGCGGGCGTAGAACGGCACCGACCGCTTGAGGTACCAGCGCAGCGCCACCGCGTACGCCGGGGCTGCGGCCAACCCGGCGATGCCGAGCCGCCAGTCGAGGGCGAAGAGCCCCGCCGCCGTCAGCACGACGGACAGCAGCGCGCCGAGGAAGGCCGGGCCGCTGGTGGCGATCACATTCGTCACCACGGCCACGTCGTCGCCGGCACGGGCCACCAGGTCCCCGGTCCCGGCCCGCTCCAGGGTGGCCGACGGCAGGTGCAGGGCGCGGTCGAGGACCCGCTCCCGGAGTCGGGCCAGCACGGTCTCGCCGAGGCGCGCGGCGACCGCCGCTCCGGCCGCGGTGAGGAGTCCCGCGAGCACGGCGGCGCCCGCGATCACGCCGGCCCAGGCCACCACCCGGGGCGTGTCGGTCCCGGCGATGACGTCGTCGACGAGGCGACCGAGCACCCAGGGGGCGACCAGCCCGGTCGCGGCGGCGACGACCAACAACGTGCCGGCGACGGCGCTGAGCCCCGGCAGGAGGGCCAGCTCGGCACGGAGGGCGGCCCAGGTCTGCCGGCCGGTGGCCGTCGGCAGCAGGTGCCGGGTGATCGGCTCGGACGTCATCGCAGGGTTTCCTCCCGGTAGCGGGCGTCGCTGGCGAGCAACCGCTCGTGCGGACCCTCGGCGACGACCCGTCCCCGGTCGATCACCGCGACCCGGTCGGTGATCCGCAGCAGTGCCGGGCTGGTGGTGATCAGCAGCGTGCCGCGGGTTCCCGCCCCGCGAGCCTCGGCCAGTCTCGTGGCGAGCAAGCCCTCGGTCACCGCGTCGACCGCGGTGGTGGGGTTGTGCAGCACCAGCACCGGCGGGTCGGCGACGAGCGCCCTCGCCAGCCCGATCCGTTGCCGCTGCCCACCGGAGAGGTTCGCCCCGCGTTCGGTGAGCAGGCGGTCGAACCCGTGCGGGTGCGCGGCGAGCACGTCCTCGGCGGCGGCAGCCCGCACGGCGGCACGCAGCACCTCGTCGTCGACGGAGGCGCCGGCGCTGAGGTTGGCGCGCAGCGTCCCCTCGAACAGCGCCACGTCATGCTGCTCGACCAGGACCACGGCGCGCGCGGCGTCGATGTGCAGCTGGTCGGCGGGCACGCCGTCGACGCGGAGCGTCCCCCGGTAATCCGCCCGGGGCACCCGGCCGGCCAGCAGCGCGACCAGCGCCTCGGCCTCGCTCGGGTCGTAGGCGAGCACGCCCAGGATCTCACCGGCGCGGACGCGCAGGCTGACGTCGTCGAGGCCCGCGTAGGAGACCCCGTCGAGGGCGAGCCGGGACGGGCTCGGGGCGGGCGGCCCGGCGTCACCGGGCTGGACGACTGGCGCGGCGCCGAGGACCCGGGCGACCCGCCCCGCGGAGGCTCGGGCCATGGCGAACAACTGGACGCAGTACCCGAGCGTCTGCACCGGCTCGGCGATGAACTGGGCCAGCCCGACCACGGCGACGAGCTCACCGATGGTGAGCCGGCCCTGAAGCGCGAGCCAACCGGCGAATCCGGCGACCGTGGCGAGGAAGAGGCCGTTGACAGTGGTGGTGAGCCCGAGGTGCAGACCCTTGGTGGTGGCGGCGCGCAGGGTGACGTCGAGCGCGTGGCGGCTGGATCCCGCGTACCGGCGGGCAGCGTGGTCCTGTGCGCCGATGCCGCGCAGCACGCGCAGGCCGGAGACGAGGTCGACGGCGAGGGCGGTCGTGGCGGCGAGCGCCTCCTGCTGCGACGTGCTGCGCCGCGTGAGCAGCGGCGCCATCCGCTGGAGGGCGACCACCAGCAGGGGTACGCCGATGAGCACCCCGAGGCCGAGGGGGACGTCGACGACGAGCAGCGCCACGGCCGCGACCACGATGGCGGTGAGCGCCGCGGCGGTGAGTCCCGCGACCCGCACGACGAGCGCGGACAGCTCGGCGTCGGAGGCCGTCACGGACAGCAGTTCGCCGTCGCGCATGCCCGACCGGCGTCCACGCGGGTCGAGGGCGCTGCGGACGATCTCGACCCGGGTGGCGTGCGCCTCGTGTTCGACGGCGGCGAACGCCAGTCGCGCACCGGCCCGGTAGGCGAAGGCGAGCACTGTGAACAGGGCGGCCAGACCGGCCAGCGAGAGCAGCAGGGCGCGGACGTCCCCGGTGGCCACCGCACGGTCGATGACCACGCCGATGGCCACCGGGACGAGGGCTTCGGTGGCCTGGTGGGCGCAGAGCAGCGCGGTGCCGGTGGCCACCCGGGCGCGCTGTCGACGCAGCGCGCGACGGAGCACCACACCACCGGTGGTCTCGGCGACTGTCATGCTCGGATCGATGAGGGCACGGCGACAGACTCCACTTACGATTAGGGCAGGCTAACCTAACATGCCCCCGGAGTGGGGTGGGACGCGCGGTCCCGGCGCTCCCACCGGCACCGAAGCGGGCAGACCGAGACCCGTGACGGCCGCCGCGACCAGGGCCTCCGGGGGCAGCGAGACATCGAGTACGAGCACCGACTCGTCCGGCCCGGCCGGTTCCAGCGTGGCGAGCTGCGACTCCAGCAGACTGGCCGGCATGTAGTGCCCCTCGCGCCGGGCCAGCCGGGCTCGGATGACCTCCACCGGGCCGTCCAGGTGCACGAAGTCCACCCGGAGCGGGCCCCGGCGGAGCACGTCCCGGTACGACCGCTTCAACGCCGAGCAGGCCAGCACCGTCGAGCGGCCCTCCGCGCCGCGATCGGCGATCCACAGGGCGATGTCCCGCAGCCAGGGCCACCGGGTGGTGTCGTCCAGCGGTACGCCGGAGCGCATCCGCGCCACGTTCTGCGGGGAGTGGAACTCGTCCGCCTCGGCGAACGTCAGCCCCGTCGCCGCGCCGATCCCGCGCGCCACCGTGGTCTTGCCGGCCCCGGAGACGCCCATCACCACGACGTGCCGGGTGGGCCGGGCGCCGCGCCGCTCACCAGTCATGGACCGTGCCGTCCTTGAGCCGGTTGAACGGCAGGTACGCCGGCTCGTACGGGAACCGGGCCGCCGCCTCCTCGTCGAGCTCCACCCCGAGCCCCGGTTGGTCACCCGGGTGCAGGTAGCCGTCGGTGAAGGTGAACGACTGCCGGAACACCTCGTTGGCCAGCGGGGTGTGCTTCATGTATTCCTGGATCCCGAAGTTGTGGATGGCCAGGTCCAGGTGCAGCGCCGCGGCCATGCCCACCGGGGAGATGTCGGTGGGGCCGTGGATGCCGGACTTGATCTGGTACTGGGCGGCGAAGTCGAGCAGCTTGCGCATGGACGTGATGCCGCCGGTGTGGGTGACCGCGGACCGGACGTAGTCGATCAGCTGCTCCCGGATCAGGGTCTGGTAGTCCCAGACCGTGTTGAAGACCTCACCGATGGCCAGCGGGGTGGTGGTGTGCTGGCGGACCAGCCGCAGCGCCTCCTGGTTCTCGGCCGGGGTGCAGTCCTCCAGCCAGAACAGGTCGTACGGTTCGAGGGCCTTGCCGAGCTTGGCGGCCTGGATCGGGGTCATCCGGTGGTGACCGTCGTGCAGCAGCGGCAGCTCCGGGCCGAACTCGCCACGCACCGCCTCGAAGACCGACGGCAGGTGGCGCAGGTACGCGCGGGTGTCCCAGTCCTCCTCAGCGGGCAGCGGGGTGCGCTGCGCGGGCTCGTAGTCGTAGCGCTGGCCGGTGGAGCTGGGCTGCGCGGCGACGCCGTAGACCGCGTTGATCCCCGGCACCGAGGTCTGCACTCGGATCGACCGGAAGCCCTCGTCGAGGTGGCGACGGATCGAGTCGAACAGCTCGGGGATGTCCCGCCCCGACGCGTGCCCGTACGCCATGATGCCGGTGCGCGACGCGCCGCCCAGCAGTTGGTACAGCGGCATGCCGGCGGCCTTGGCCTTTATGTCCCAGAGCGCGACGTCCACCGCCGCGATGGCCGCCATGGTGACCGGGCCGCGCCGCCAGTACGCCGACCGGTACAGGAACTGCCAGGTGTCCTCGATCCGGTGCGGATCCCGTCCCATCAGCAGTGGGGCGACGTGGTCGCGCAGGTACGAGGCGACGGAGAGCTCGCGGCCGTTGAGCGTGGCGTCGCCCAGACCGGTGATGCCCTCATCAGTCGTGATCTTGAGGGTGACGAAGTTCCGGTCGGGGCTGGTCACGATGATGTCTGCTGCGACGATCTTCACGGGGTGCCTTTCGTTCTTGCCGGTCGGGGTCTCACCACTCCGCGTAGGAGCCGTCGGGGTGCCGCCAGGTCGGGCTGCGCCAGGCGTGCCCGCGCTTGTCCGCGGTCCGCACTGCGTGTTCGTCGATCTCGATGCCGAGACCGGGCGCGGTCAACCGGGACACATACCCGTCGACGAAGGTCAGCGGGGTCTGGTCGAGGCAGTAGTCGAGCACCTCGGCACCCTGGTTGTAGTGGATGCCGATGCTCTGCTCCTGGATCAGGAAGTTGGGTGTGGCGAAGCCGACCTGGAGGCAGGCGGCGAGGGCGATCGGCCCGAGCGGGCAGTGCGGGGCGAGCTGCACGTCGTACACCTCGGCCAACGTGGCGATCTTGCGAACCTCGGTGATGCCGCCGGCGTGCGCGAGGTCCGGCTGGGCCACGGCGATGCCGGCCTGCAACACGGGCAGGAACTCCTGCCGGCTGTAGAGCCGCTCCCCCGTCGAGATGGGGGTGGTGGTGCAGCGGACGACCTCACCGATCAGGTGCGAGTTCTCCGGCACCACCGGCTCTTCGAGGAAGAACGGCCGGTACGGCTCCAGCAGCGGGGCGACCCGCCGGACGTTGGCGAGGGTGAACCGACCGTGGAAGTCGACAGCGACGTCGCGGTCGTCGCCGAGGACCTCGCGGGCGACGGCCACCCGCCGCACCACCGCGTCGAGGTCGGCGACCGAGGCGAGCGTGCCCATCCGCCCGGACGCGTTCATCTTCACAGCGGTCAGGCCCGCCTCGATCCGGGCGCTGATCTGGTCGCGGATCTCGGCGGGCTCGTCACCACCGATCCAGCCGTAGACCCGGATCCGGTCCCGGACCGGCCCGCCGAGGAGTTGGTGCACGGGGGCGCCGTAGTGCTTGCCGGCGATGTCCCAGAGCGCCTGGTCCAGGCCGGACACGGCGCTGGCCAGGATCGGGCCACCCCGGTAGAAGGACCCCTTGGTCAGCACCTGCCAGTGGTCCTCGATGCGCAACGCGTCCCGGCCTATGAGCAGCTCGCTGAGCTGGTGGACGGCGGTGCGCACGGTCTCGGACCGGCCCTCGCAGGTCGCCTCGCCCCACCCGACGATGCCGGAGTCCGTCTCGATCCGGACGAACAGCCAGCGGGGTGCGACCAGGAAGGTCTCCACAGTTGCGATCGTCGTCATGACCCGGTCAGCCCTTCGTGGCACCGGCGGTGAGGCCGGAGACGACGTACTTCTGCACGAACAGGGCGATCAGCATGATCGGCAGGGTGACCACTGTCGCGGCGGCCATCAGCCCGCCCCAGTCGATGCTGGCGTAGCCGACGAAGTCGAAGATCGCGACGGGGAGCGTCTTGGTGTCGGAGCCGGAGAGCACCAGGGCGAACATGAAGTTGTTCCAGGAGAAGATGAAGGAGAGGATGCCGGCGGTCGCGACGCCGGGCACCGACAGCGGCAGGGTGATCCGCCGGAACGCGCCGATGTGGGTCAGCCCGTCGACCAGCGCGGCCTCTTCCAACTCGGTCGGCAGGCCGTCGAAGTAACCCATCATGATGTAGACGATCAGCGGCAGCGACACGAACATGTGACTCAGGATCAGCACTGTGAAGCCGCCGACCATCTTCAGGTTCGAGAAGACGTAGTACCAGGGCACCAGGAGCGAGACGCCGGGGATCACCCGGGCCATGAGCACGACGAGCGCTGACTTCCTCATGCTGAACCGGCTCATCGAGTACGCGGCGGGCACCCCGAGCAGGAGCGAGAGCGTGGTGGCCGCGAACGCCACCCAGAGGCTGTTGCCGATGAACTCGAGATAGTTCGCCTGCTGGAGAACTGTCTCGTAGTTCTTCAGGCTGGGCGAGAAGGCGAACGCCTTGGCCGTGTCGTAGATGTCCACGTTGGTCTTGAACGACGCGGCGACCATCCAGAGCAGCGGCGCCATCAGCGCGAACACCACGACGACGAGAGCCGAGTCGCGGAACACCCGGTACGGCTTGCTCGGCTTCATCGGCCCAGCCCCTTCTTGCGATAGGTGAGGGCCCACATCACCCCGATGATGATCAGGAAGAAGATGATGAGGACTGTCGACGAGACGCCGTAGTCGTTGTAGTCGAAGCTGAGGCCGTACGCGTACACGTTGAGGGTCTCGACCTCGTGGAAGGACCCGCCGCCGCGCCCCTTGGTGGCGTAGAGGATGTCGAACGTCTTCAACGCGTCGATGCCCCGCAGCAGGATGGCGACGATCACCGTGGGCATCAGCAGCGGGAGGGTCACGTGCCGGAACCGCTGCCAGCTGCTGGCTCCGTCGATCCGGGCCGCCTCCTGGGGTTCGTCGGAGAGGGAGGTGAGCCCGGCGAGCAGGATCAGCACGACCATCGGGGTCCACTGCCAGATGTCGATGAACATCGTCGTCGGCAGGGCCGAGTGCTGCCCGGCCAGCCAGGGCTGGGGGCCGATGCCGACCCAGCCGAGCAGCTGGTTCGCCATCCCGATGTTGGGGTCGAAGATCAGGCGCCACATCATGCCGACCGCCACCGGGGTGGCCACCAGCGGCAGGAGGATCGCGACGCGGACCCACTTCTCACCGCGGAAGGGCCGCCACAGCAGCAGGGCGATCGCCATGCCGAGGATGACCTCGAAGAACAGCACGACGCCGGTGAAGAGGACCGTGCGCCAGACCGCCGGCCAGAACCGGTCGGTGTCGGTGAGCACGTCGAGGTAGTTCTGGAAGCCGATGAACTCGGACTCGGCGCGTACCGAACCCTCGGCGTCGGTCAGGCTCAGGTACCCGGTCCACGCCACCGGAAAGATGATCAGCACGGCGACGAACGCCATGGCGGGTGCCGCGAAGAGCCACTTGCGGTGTTCGTTGGCCCAACGCGACCAAGCCGACGTCGTGTCCACTGACGCCGCGGGGGCCTCGGGCGAATCGGTACGGGGGGTGAGAACGGCTGACATTGAGATCTCCGGGTTGGAGGGGTCAGGTCCCGGCGAGGCGGCGGAGCCGGTCGGCCCCGCCGCCCGGCGCGTGGGTTACTTCGCCTCGTCGTCGAGGAACTTCTGGAACGCCGCGTTCGCCGTGTCCGCCGAGCTGGCGGCGTCCTTGCCGGTGATCGCGTCCACGATCGGCTGGCCGACGATCTCCCGCGCCTGGGCCACCTTGACCACCAGCGGACGGTCGTGCCCCACGCCGTTGGCGGTGCTGACCGTGTTGGCCTCGGCAAGGTCCTTCGGGTAGGAGGCGGTACCCGCCGGGTTCGCCCAGACCGAGGCGCGAGCACCGGGTACGCCTGCCGTCTGCTGCGCCAGCGCCTGCTCCTTGCCGGCGGCCCACTGGATGAACTTCCAGGCGTTGTCCTTGTTCTCCGAGCTGTCGTTCACGCCGAGCGCCCAGGAGGGGATGTTGTACGGCTTCGATCCGGCCGGTCCGGCCGGGAAGGCGGCGAAGCCGACGGAGTCGACGACCTTGGACTTGGTCGGGTCGGTGGCGTTCTTGTAGAGCGAGTTGGCCTCGGTGTAGAAGGCGGCCTTGCCCTGCGTGAAGATCGCCATCGCCTCGGACCAGCTCATGTCGGTGCTGATGTTCTCCGGGCCGTGGTCCCTGAGCAGCCCGCCGTAGTAGGCGTACGCCTGCTTGGCCTGCTCGGTGTTGACAGTGGCCTTTCCGCTGGCGTCCACGAAGTCGCCGCCGAAGCTGAAGAGGAAGCTGGAGAACTGCGTCACGGCGGCGGCCTTGCCGGTACGAGCGACGAAGCCGGCGACGCCCGGGTTGTCGGCCTCGATCTTCGCGGCCTGCGCCTTGAGTTCGTCGAGGGTCTTGGGCGGTGTGGTGAACCCGGATTTCGTCAGCAGGTCCTTGCGGTAGTAGAGGACCTCCTGCTCGGTGATGATCGGCAGCCCGACGACATTGTCCTCATAGGTCGTCGCCTGCACCGGCCCGGCCTGGAAGTCACCGAACTCGAAGGCGCTGTCGGACTTGACCTTCTCGCTCAGGTCGGCCAGGTACTTGTTCTTGCCGAACAGCTTCCCCTCCTGCAGGGGCCGGTACATCATCACGTCGAGGTCGTCCGACCCGGCGTTCAACTTGACGTTGTACTGGTCGGAGAGCTGGTCCTCACCGAGCTGGGTGACTTCGACTGTGAGGCCGGACTGCTTCTCGAACTCCGGCAGGGCCTTCTTGATGTTCTCGGTCCACACGTGGTTGACCAGTGTCACGCGAACTGTCTTCGAGCCCTCGCCGCCGCCGTCGCCGCCGCAGGCGGTCAGGCTCATGGCGGCGACCACAGCCAGAGAAGTGCCGATTATCGATCGACGTCGCACGCTTGTCTCTCCTTCTGTCGTGGCCGCCGCCCCCGAGAGAGCCGCTACCTCGGTGTTACATCCGCTTAACATCGGGATGCTAGGCCGAAAAAGCTGATTACCTCAAGAGGTAGATGCAAATGATATGATCTTTGAGTGGAACCGTCCTCAACAGAGGTTGCCGCCGCACCGGCCCTCCCCGCCGAGTCCGGGCTGCACGCGCGCGTCCTCGAACACCTCGGCACCGCCATCTGCGGCGGAGAGCTGGCGCCCGGATCGGTCCTCAACATTGACGAGCTGGTCGACAGGTACGCCGTGTCCCGCTCGGTCGTCCGCGAGGTGCTGCGGGTGCTGGCCTCGATCGGATTCATCGAGGCGCGCCGACGGGTGGGTGTGATGATCCGGCCGGCGAGCGCCTGGAACGTCTTCGACCCGCAGGTGATCCGCTGGCGTCTCGCCTCGGCCGGCCGGATGGCCCAGCTCCGCTCGATCACCGAGCTGCGCACCGCCGTCGAGCCGCACGCGGCCTACCTGGCCGCCAGCCGGATCGGTCGTGACGAGGCGAGCGACCTCGTCGGGCTGGCGGCGAAGATGTGGGCCGCCGGCGAGGCCGGCGACGAGGAGCGGTTCCTGCACCTCGACATCGAGTTTCATCGGCGCGTCCTGCTCGCCTCCGGAAACGAGATGTTCGTCCGGCTCCAGGAGTTGGTCGCTGAGGTGCTCACCGGCCGGCACAAGCACCACCTCATGCCGCACCACCCGCATGAGCAGGCCCTCCAGATGCACGCCGACGTCGCGCAGGCGATCCAGCGGCGCGACGGTGAGCGTGCCCGGCAGGCCATGGTGCAGCTGATGGAGCAGGCCTTCGACGAGATGAAGTCGCTGTGGGAGCAGACCGGCCTACCCGACCGGAACGCGGTTGGCGGCCCGACGAGCGGCGCATGAGGCAGGGGCCGGCCCGATGGGCCGGCCCCTGCGCGGTTCGGTGGCGCGAGCTGTCGTCAGTCCGTCCGGGTGCGGAGGCTTCGTGCCAGGGCGGGGATCATCACCGCCGCGGCGACGAGGTGCAGCCCGAGCAGGGCGGTGATGGTGGCCGAGTTGGCCCCGGAGATGAGGGGCGGGACCAGCGAGAGCGCGGTCAGCGCCACTGCCGTCCACACGAACCGGTCGGCGGGCCGAGCACTCCACCGGAGCAGAGCCACGGCGATGACGACGCCCACGACCGAGAAGAAGCCGGTCACCACTGCGATCCCGGACACCGGAATCGTCTCGCCGCCATCGGGGATCTCGAAGTCGACGCCAGCGGCCCGGGCCAGCGCGGCAGCGAGGGTGGTGGTCACCATCGCCGCGAGCGTGGCAATCAAGCCGGTGCCGGCGAGCCCGCGGAATCGGTGGGTGTAGCTGGGTCGGCCCGAGGCCGGACCGGCGACGATCTCGCTGTCCTTCATGCTGATCATGTCGTCTCCCTCATCTGGAGGCTGCCGTAAAGGATGTGTCGAATGGCGCGCGACGGCACCGGGCGTGAAGACACGCACTCTCGCCGTACGACGGCCGGGGTTGCGCAGCGCTCGGACGCCGGTGCCGCGCAGCCAGAACCCGGCGTCGGGTCCGAGGACCGGCCCGGGCTCGCCGTCGCGCAGCTCAAGCTGCACCCGCCCACCGGTGACCACGCCGAACGCGTCGTGCCACTCCGCCGTGACCACCTCGGCACGCGCGCCACCGCGCAGCGTGAGCGTCCGCACCGGGACTACTCCGTGCCGTCCGCCGGAAGGCGCTCCGGCAGCCCGAGCCGCGGGAACTGGTCGTCGTGGAAGATGATGATCTCGGTGATCGCGCCGCCGGTGATCCGCAGGACGTCGATCGTCAGCGGCAGATACGCGCCCTCCTGCTTGCGCCAGTGGTAGAAGGCGACGGCGGGCTGCCGGTTCACCGAGGTGGGGACCCCGCGCAGGCCCGTCATGCCATCGAAGCCATCCTCGACCCAGTTGTTCACCACCGCCTCGCGGCCGACGTGAAGGCCCGGCGTGGGCGGCATCGAGCAGCGGACGTCGTCCCGCAGCATGGCGGCGAGCGCGTCGACGTTCGTGGCCACGCTGGCGTCGGTGAAGCGGCGCACCAGCTCGCGCGTCCCGGCGTCCTCCTCGCCACCGGTCCAGTCCTGCCGCTCGGCGGGCAGGTGCTCCCGCATGCCGGCGCGAGCGCGCTGCAGGGCACTGTTGACCGAGTTGACCGAGTCTCCGAGCAGCTCCGCGACGTCCTTCGCGGGCCAGCCGAGCACGTCCCGCAGGATCAACACCGCCCGGGGACGCGGCGCGAGGTGCTGGACCGCGACCAGGTACGCCAGCTCGATCGTCTCCCGCGCGACGGCGACGGTCTCCGGCTCGTCCGCGTCGCCGGCGGGCAGCTCGTCGAGCAGCCGGTCCGGGTAGGGCTGCAACCACAGCACCTCGCCGCCGGTGGCCGGCTCCGGGCGGCGCTTGGCGAGCAGGTCCAGGCAGGCGTTGGTGGCGATCCGGTACAGCCAGGCCCGGAACGTCGACCGCCCCTCGAACGTCTCCCGCCGCCGCCAGGCACGCAGGAACGTCTCCTGCACGGTGTCCTCGGCGTCCTCGAACGACCCGAGCATCCGGTAGCAGTGCACGTGCAGTTCCCGCCGGTGCCGCTGCGCCAGCCCCGAGAACGCCGGCTCGTCGACCTCGCTTAGACCGCTCACGCTCAGCTCCTCCAGCCGCGTGTCCGCACTCATCACGTCATCCTTCCGCCTCGTCATGTCCTGTCCTAGGTATGACGGGCGCGGACCCGACAACTCATCACTCGGGCCTGATCGAGCAAGGCTCGCGTTACCGGCACTAGGGGAAGTCCTACCTCCCCGGCGCGGACGCTGAGCAGCAGCGCGACCCAGCCCCGCTGGCGGCCGAGGCCTCCCGCACCTCCGTGGCAGGCGGTTCGCCACAGCGACACTCCTCGGCGCTCGCCTTGGCCAGGGAGTCGGCATCGGCCTTGAAGGTGTAGACCTCCCAGGGCTCGTCGCCGGGGCCGCGCACCCAGACCTTGTCCTGGAGCGCGTAGCAGCACTCGGTGTCGGTCTCCTCCAGCGTGATCAAACCGGACTCGGCGAGACGCCTGGTGGCGGCGTTGACGTCGTCGGTGGAGAACACCTCCACGCCCAGGTGGTCCAGCACGGTGGGTTGGTCGGCCGCACCCTCGATGAGGACGAGCTTCAGCGGCGGGTTCTGCACGGCGAAGTTGGCGTATCCGGGACGACGCTTGGCCGGCTCGACGCCGAAGAGGTTCGAGTAGAAGGCCACCGAACCTTCGAGGTCGGACACGCGCAGGGCGAGTTGGACGCGGGACATGGGATACCTCCTGCTGGGGGACTTCCATCGCTGTCTAGATGGATATCGAAGCAGCCCCACTGTTGCAGGCTGTTTCGACATCTGTCAAGGTAGAGAAATGTCGAAACAAGAGCTGCCAACTGTCGATCCTCGGGCGGTGGTCTGCTGCGCTCCACTGGCGGTCCGTCCGATGGACACTGAGCAGGCGGCGTGGTCGCGCCGATGTTCAAGGCCCTCGGCGACCCGGTCCGACTACGGCTGATGTCGATGATCGCCTCGGTGCCGGAGATGTGCGTGTGTGACCTGACACCGGCGTTCGACCTGTCCGGGCCGACCATCTCCCACCACCTCAAGGTGCTGCGGGAAGCCGGCCTGGTCGACTCCGAGCGTCGCGGCACGTGGGTCTGGTACCGGGTCAGGCCCGAGGCGTTCCGTCAGCTCGGCACGCTACTCGACCTGCCTCCCACGGCCGCGGCGGTCGACTCGCGATGAGGCTTAGCCTCGCCCGTCGAGCCTCGGCCGAGCTGGCCGGCACGGCACTGCTTGTCACCGCCGTGGTCGGGTCCGGCATCGCCGCGGCTCGGATGTCGCCCAGCGACGTCGGGCTTCAGCTGCTGGAAAACGCGATCGCCACCGCGCTCGCGCTGGGTGCGCTCATCCTGACGTTCGGGCCGGTCTCCGGCGCGCACTTCAACCCCGTCGTGTCCGCCGTCGACTGGTGGCTCGGCCGACGCACCGGAACCGGCCTGACCGGCTCAGACCTCGCCGCCTACACCGCCGCACAGACAGCCGGCGCGATCGCGGGATGCGTGCTGGCGAACCTCATGTTCGACCTGCCGGCGGCAAGCTGGTCACAGACCCACCGCACCGGCGAGAACCTGTGGCTCGCCGAGGTCGTCGCCACCGGCGGTCTTGTCGTGCTGGTCTTCGCCCTTGCCCGTACCGGACGGACCTCGGCTGCACCGGCCGCCGTCGGTGCCTACATCGGTGCGGCCTACTGGTTCACCTCGTCCACCTCGTTCGCCAATCCCGCCGTCACCGTCGGCCGCGCCATCACCGACACCTTCGCCGGCATCGCACCCACTTCGGTGCCCGGCTTCGTGATCGCCCAACTCGTCGGCGGGCTGCTCGCCGTCGCCGCGCTGGCCGCCTGGTACCCCGGCGCCGAGCACGCCGCTGATGCCGTTCTCCTGCCCCGACTAGCACAGGAATCCGACACGCTATGAGCGACAGGCCCTCCGTTCTGTTCGTCTGCGTCCACAACGCCGGGCGCTCCCAGATGGCCGCCGGCTGGCTTCGACACCTCGCTGGCGACACCGTCGAGGTCCGCTCCGCCGGCAGCGAACCCGCCGACCAACTCAACCCCGTCGCCGTCGAAACCATGCAGGAAGTCGGCATCGACATCACCGGCCAGACCCCGGTACGCCTCAGCTGGGACACCGCCGAAGCCAGCGACGTCATCGTCACCATGGGCTGCGGCGACACCTGCCCCGTCTTCCCCGGCAAGCGCTACGAGGACTGGGCGCTCACCGACCCGGCCGGACAGCCCATCGCCGTCGTCCGCCAGATCCGCGACGACATCCGGGCCCGGGTCGACGCCCTCCTGGCCGAGCTACGTCGGCGATGACCGGCTTCGCAAGGTCGCGGCATCAAACCGCCCGGACACCCAACGTTCACGCCAGCCCGAGGCTGAGGGCGAGTTCGCCGATCATTGTGGGCGCGTCCGGGTCACAGGCGACCTGACAGCACCCACACGGCTTGACCATTCATCGAGTGTCAGACGGTGAGCGATCTGACGCCACTGCGCCCCAGGGGTTCCCGCATTCGTGCCCTGAGCACGTCGAATTCGCACCCCGGCGCGTCCGGATCGAAGCCGTGCTCGATGAGCCAGCGCGATGCCACCAGACTGCGCAGTGACCACCAGGCGCGGATTACGTCCCGGTCCGCGCCGGCACCGTAACCCGCAAGCAGGTCGTCCAGGCGCTCCTCGTGCCCGAGCGTCAGGATGGCGAGATCGAACATGGCGTCGCCGGGGGCGGCCTCGGACCAGTCGATGACGCCGCTGACCTCGTCGCCTTCGACGAACACGTGGGTGATCTGCAAGTCGCCGTGGACGAACACCGACTTCCACGGCCTGAGCGCGGCCTCGGCAATCTCACGGTTGCGTCGGACCACCTCGGCGGGCAGAACAGCGTTGGCGAGCAGCCACGCGCACTCGCTGTCGAGTTCCGCCGCCACGTCGTCGAGCCCAGGGCCCGGCCAGGGCGGCAACGGCGCATCGTGCAGCGTCCGTACGGCGGCACCCGCCGCAGCCCAGGCCGCCGGCGACGCGGCCGACGGTTCGCCGAGGAGACCGAGCGCCCTGCCGGGCACGGCGGCGATCGCGAGCACTGGCGGCTTGCGCCAGAGGATCGCCGGAGTTGGTATCGGCGCCGACTCCATCGCCCACACCTCGACGTCGGCGTGCGCCGGGTCGCCGTCGACCTTCAGGAACACGTCGCCGACACGCAGCGTCGCGCGCTGGCTGTGGGCGACGACAACCTCAACCTCTGCCATACGGGCCATCCTGGCGGGATGGCCACCGATGTCGCCGGACTTACCGATGGCGGAACGCCGCCGGTCTTGTGTGGCTTGGCGATCCCGTGTCTGGCAGGGCCGCTGACCTGAGCAGGTCAGCGGCCCTGCGGGGGGTGTGTGGACTCGAACCCTGACCCTTTGGGCTACGCCTTAGCGGACCACGCCAATGCCAGTAAACGACCTGTCGTACTCGGTGAACGACTGGTTGGTGTACGGGGCATAAATCCAGGTCCGCAGCGAGTTGGCGGCGGTGTCGATCTCGACCAGGCGTACCGGATTGGTGGTGTTGGAGTGGAACGTCTGGAGGAACGAGTAGATCTTGTTGCCGTTGACCCCGGTGTCGACCCGGTTGGCGGCGATGCCCACGTGGCCGGAGAAGACGAACCGGATGTTGGCGTACTGCTTGATCAGGTTGTCGAAGAGATACTGCGGGCTGGTCGCGCCGTAGGACGCGCTCTGCTCGATGTTGCCGCTGCCGTCGATGTAGTCGTGGGTGACGACGATGACGTTGTGCCGGGGGTTGGCCGCCACGACGTTCTTTGCCCAGTTCACGGCCTCGACCCGGGGCCACAGCTCCACTGTCAGCACCATCCACTGCACGCCCCCGGCCTCGAAGGTCGAGTACGAGTTGTCGACCTTGCCGGCCTCGAACTGTCCCTTGACCGCGCGGTACTGGCTGACGGTGAAGAAGCTGTTGAAGACGCTTGTGTCGCGGACGAGTTCCCGGGTGTGCTCGGGGTCGCGGGCCGAGCCGCCCACGCCGGTGGCCTGGGTGTCGTGGTTGCCGAGGGCCAGCGCGTACGGAATCGCGGCGTTCTCTACCGGCCGCATCGCGTTGCGGGCGATGACGTACTGCGAATGGTCCGGGGTGTCCCAGTTGACCACGTCACCCGAGGAGGTCACGAAGCGCAGGTCCAGCGCGGACCGGTTCTGCACAAGCCAGTTGGTGCGGTTGAGGAACCGGGAGTCGTTGGTGTTGAGCACCTCCTGCTGGGTGTCCGGCATCACCGCGAAGCTGAACTTCGTGTCGGTGGCGCTCGCGGTCTCCATCCGCGCGTACGCGATGTGGACGTTGCGGTCGCAGGGGTCGGCCCGGAAGTCGTTGACGAGCTGGATTTGCACGGTGTGCTGCCCGCCGCCGACCGCTGCGCCGACCGGGTAGGTGCCGTAGCTGGTCGCGCTGACGATTGTGGTCTGACCGACGTTGACCCCGTCGACCGTCACCCGGACGGTCGGCCAGCCCTGGCAGTTGTCACCGATGGCTCCGATCAGCACCCGCCCGGAGCCGCTGATGCTGGTCGTGGCGTAGCTGGAGTTGCCCCAGAGCGAGGCGTGCGTGCCGGACGTGGGCACCGGTGTTCCGGTTGCCGTGCGGATCGCGCCCCCTACGACGGTGAACTGGGAGGGTTCGGCGGCGTTCGCCGTACCGCCGGTGAGCACACCCCCAACCACGGCGACCACTGTCGCCACGGCCATCGCGAGGAACCTTGACCTGAATCTCCTGATGCGCACCGCTGATCCTCCCTCGCCGACAGACGCCCAAAGAGCTGGGCAGTCGCAGCGTAGGGTCGATCGGGACGACACATGTGAATGCGTCAAGACCAGGCTGAGTACCTGGGCTGTACTTCCCGTGCCGCCGCCCGTGCCGGAGCGCGGTCCTACCGGGCCGTGTCGCCGCCTGATCGGCCCGCACCGGCGGAGGGCCGGTGGGCGATGCGGGGCGCCCGCACGGCGGAGGCGTTGCCGGCGCCGGGGCGGTAGTCGCGTGCCGCGCTGGCCACCATCTCGTCGGCATCGCGAGCGAGCGCCTGCCGGATGTGCGGCGGGACGAACTCGGACGTCGCCATCGCCAGTCGGACCTGCACCGCGCGGTCGTCGACCAGGCGGGCCAGATCCGCCTCGTCCAGCTCGACGGCCCGCACCAGCGCGGCACGGACGTCGACCACCGGGTCCGCGGCGAGCGCGCCGCGCTGCTCGGCGGTGGTCCGCGGGTTGCGGGCAACCCCCTTGCGTACGCGTGCGGTGCGATCGGCCAGCAGGGCGGTGATCACGTCGGGGTCGTGGGTGTGCGTGGCGAGCCGTTCCCGTACCTCGGGTGACACGTCGTCGATCAGCTTGGCGGCCAACTCCGGCTCCAGCACACGACTCTCCGCGAGGAGACCGCGAAGCTCCTTGTCCGTGGTCTCCGACATGACCTGGCGGATCGACTCGTCACAGGCCGGGTTGCCGGCGACCGCCCAGCGGACCCACCGGTCGGCGTCCTTGACCAGGCGCATGAGGTTGGCGATCGAGGCGGAGGGGTTCCTCGCCACGGCCTCCCGGACCTGACGATCATGGTCGCGGGTGAGTGGTCGCAGGGCCTGCGCGGGTGCGTCGGCCCGAGCGGCGACCGCCTTGCGGACCAGGACCGACGGATCCGACGCCAGGTCGATAAGGGTCATTTGTGGCGTTGTGGGGTCCTGAGCGAGGGCGAGCCGAGCGTCAGCGCTGCCACCGATCGGACGGTGGGCGGTGGTGCCGGACCCGCTGTGACGGTCGGCGTCGCCGACGTCCTGCTGTTTCCCCATGGCGCAATCATGTCACGCGCCCGGTTCGGCAGTACCGGCCGCGGGCGGGACCGGGGCGGGCAGGCGCAGGCCGGACATGCCGCCGTCCACCGGCAGCGACGAACCGGTCACCGACCCGGTCGCGGGCGACGCGAGGTAGACGACGGCGGCGGCCACCTCGTCGGCGGTCACCAGGCGGCCGGTCGGCTGCCGGGACGCCAGCTGCCTCTTCTCGGCCGTCGGGTCGGCCGCACCGGCGAGCAGGCGGGCCACCCAGGGCGTGTCGACGGTGCCGGGGGCGACGCAGTTGACCCGGACGCCCTCCGTCACCAGGTCGGCGGCCATGGCGAGGGTGAGGGCGTGCACGGCGCCCTTCGACGCCGAGTACAGGGCCCGTCGGGGCAGGCCGACGGTCGCCGCGATCGAGGAGATGTTGACGATCGCCGCGGACGACGACCGACGCAGGTACGGCAGGGCGACGGCGCTGGTTCGGGCCACGCCGGAGACGTTGACGTCGAGTACACGGCTCCACTGCTCGTCGTCGTTCTCCTCCACGGTGCCGACGGCCGAGATGCCGGCGTTGTTCACCAGGATGTCGATGCCGCCGAACGCCTCCGCGACCGAGGCGACGGCAGCGCTGAGGGAGGACCGGTCGGCCACGTCCGCCCGGACCCCGAACACGCCGGGATCCTCGGGGCGGCCGGACAGCTCCAGGTCCAGGACACCCACCCGGGCGCCGGCGGCGGCGAACGCCCGCACGCAGGCGAGGCCGATCCCCGATCCACCTCCGGTCACCACCGCCACGAGACCGTCACACCGCATGCTGCTCTCCCCTTCCGAGTGGTCCGCTGAGGTGACGCACCGCCGTCAGACCCATGCCGGCCCGTCGGGGTACGCGTAGGTGGCCAGGCTCTCCGGACGCATCGCGGCGGAGAACCCGGGAGCGCTGGGCGCCACGTAGTGCCCGTCCTTGATCACCACCGGATCGAGGAAGTGCTCGTGCAGGTGGTCGACGTACTCGACGACCCGGTCGCGCATCGAGCCGGACACGGCCACGAAGTCGAACATCGACAGGTGCTGCACCAGCTCGCACAGGCCCACTCCCCCGGCGTGCGGGCAGACCGGCACCCCGTACTTCATGGCCAGCAGCAGGATGGCGACGTTCTCGTTCACGCCGCCAACCCGGCACGCGTCGATCTGCACGACGTCGACGGCGTCAGCCTGGAGCAGTTGTTTGAACACGACCCGGTTCGCGACGTGCTCGCCGGTGGCGACCCGGATCGGCCCGCCGTCGGGTGCGCTGGTGGCCAGGGCGGACCGGATCGCCGCGTGGGCGAGCACGTCGTCGGGACTGGTCGGCTCCTCGATCCACCACGGGTCGTACGGTGCCAGCTCCCGCATCCGGTCGACCGCCTCGGCGACGTCCCAGCGCTGGTTGGCGTCGAGCGCGATCCGGATCTGCGGGCCGACCGCCTCGCGGGCGATCTTCAGGCGGCGCACGTCGGCGGCGGCGTCCGCGCCCACCTTCAGCTTGATCTGGGTGAACCCGTCGGCCACGGCCTGCCGGGCCAGCCGGACCACCTTGTCGTCGGGGTAGCCGAGCCAGCCGGGTGACGTGGTGTACGCGGGGTAGCCCCGCTCGGTCAGCCGGGCGATCCGGTCGGCCCGGCCCGGCTCGGCGGCACGCAGGATCTCCAGCGCCTCGTCGGGGGTGAGGGCGTCGGTGAGGTAGCGCCAGTCGACCAGGTCGACGATCTGCTCGGGGCTGAGGTCGGCCAGGTAGCGCCAGACCGGCTTGCCAGCTCTCTTGGCGACCAGGTCCCACATCGCGTTGATCACCGCTGCGGCGGCCAGGTGCATGACGCCCTTCTCGGGGCCGAGCCAGCGCAGCTGCGAGTCCTGGGTGAGCGAGCGGGCGAACGCACCGAGGTCCACGGTGTCCGGATCGAGGCCGACCACGTACGGCACCAGCGCGTCGATGGCCGCCCGGCAGACGTCGTTTCCCCGCCCGATGGTGAAGGTGAATCCGTGCCCGTCCGGGCCGTCGTCGGTGCTCAGCACCAGGTACGCGGCCGAGTAGTCGGGGTCGGGGTTCATCGCGTCGGAGCCGTCGAGGTCCCGCGAGGTCGGGAACCGGACGTCGTACGTGTCGACCGAGGTGATCACCGCCATCAGGCGTCCCGGAGCGTGTTGCGCTGCCGGCCGAGGCCGTCGATCTCGACCTCCATCACGTCGCCGACGGCCAGGTACGGGAACCGGCCGGAGAGCGCCACCCCCTGCGGGGTGCCGGTGTTGATGACGTCGCCCGGGTCCAGGACGGTGTACTGGGACAGGTGCCAGACCAGGTACGCCACGTCGAAGATCATGTCCTTGGTGCCGGAGTCCTGGCGGGGCTCGCCGTTGACCCAGGAACGCAACCGCAGCGCCTGCGGGTCGGCGATCTCGTCGGCGGTGACCAGCCACGGGCCGAGCGGTTGGAACGTCTCGCAGGACTTGCCCTTCGACCACTGGCCGCCGGAGACCGCGAGTTGGAAGTCCCGCTCGGAGACGTCGTTGGACAGCACGTACCCGGCGATGTGCCCGCGGGCGTCGGCCGGTGAGGCGAGGTAGCGGGCCCGTCGACCGATCACCACGGCCAGCTCCACCTCCCAGTCGGTCTTCGTCGACCCGCGCGGGATCAGGACCTCGTCGTACGGGCCGACGACGGTGTTGGGCGCCTTGTAGAAGATGATCGGGTCGGTCGGTGGCGCGGCGCCCGACTCGGCGGCGTGCGCGGCGTAGTTCTGCCCCACACAGAGCACCACCCCGGGCCGGGCGATCGGTGCGCCGACCCGCTGAACGGTGACGTCGATCTCGGGCAGGTCGGTGGCCTCGCGGGCCCGCCGGAGGCCGTCGCCGGCGAGGAACTCGCCGTCGATGTCGGTGGTGAGCGACGAGAGGTCGAAGTGCCGCCCGTCGACGTACAGCACGGGGCGTTCCCGCCCCACGGGCCCGACGCGCAGAAATCTCACGAACCAACCTCCAGTGCATAGGTACGAATTGCGGTGCCGGCCAGGACGTCTGCCCGCTCGGTGGCCGACAGCTCCCCCAGGCTGGCGTGGATCGCCGTCCACGCCTCGGCGTGCGAGGCGACGAGGTCGCAGACGGGCCAGTCCGAGCCGGCCATCAGCCGGTGCGGGCCGAACAGCTCCAGCGCGGTGTCGACGTACGGGCGGATGTCGGCCACCTGCCACCCGGGGCCGGCTTCGGTGAGCAGGCCGGAGAGCTTCGCGACGACGTTGTCGCAGCCGGCCAGGTCGCGTACCGCCGTGCGCCACTCGGTGAGGCCGGCGGCGGCGATCCTCGGCTTGCCCAGGTGGTCGAGGACGAAGGTGGTGCCCGGCGTGGCCCGCGCCGCGTCGGCGCAGCTGCTCAGCTGTCCGACGTGGACGACCAGGTCGAAGGTGAGGCCGGCGGACCCGATCGCCGCGAGGGCGGCGCGCACCTCGGGGCGGGCCAGGTGCCCGGGGTCGGCGACGCCCTGCACCTGGTCGCGGAGCCCGACCAGCTTGGTCGCGCCGGGCAACTCGCGGTAGCCGGCGAGGGTGGCGGCGATGGCCGGGTCGGTGAGCGACGCCCAGCCGACCACGCCGGCGATCCGGGGCGTGGTGGCGGCGTGGGCCAGAAACTCGGCGGTCTCCTCGGCGTCGCAGCGGCCCGCCTCGACCAGCACGGTCGCCGTCACCCCGGCCTCGTCCAGCCGGGGTACGAGGTCGGCGATGGTGTAGTCGCGCCGGATCGTCTCCAGGCCCGGTGCGGCGAGCCACTGGTAGTCGGCGGTCCACAGGTGGTGGTGCGCATCGATGATCACGGCGTCGGCACCTCGCTCGGCAGCAGCCCTTCGGCCTTGAGATCGGCCCACAGCGCGCCGGGCACGTCCCACTCGAACATCGCCACGTTGTCGGCGATCTGCTCCGGGTCCCGGGCGCCGACCACCACGCTGGCGACCGCCGGGTGCCCGAGCGGAAACTGGATCGCCGCGGCCCGCAGCGGTACGCCGTGCCGCTCGCACACCGACCGGATCGCTGTGGCCCGGTCGAGCAGCCTCCGGTCGGCCGGGGCGTAGTCGTAGTGGGCGCCCGGTGTCGGGTCGGCCAGCAGGCCCGAGTTGTAGACCCCGGCGGCGATGATCGCGATCCCCTTCGCCTGGCACAGCGGCAGCAGCTCGTCGAGGCCGGACCGGTCGAGCAGCGTGTACCGGCCGGCGAGCATGAAGCAGTCGAAGTCGCCGGCGTGGGCCAGCTCGACCAGCGCCGGGGCCTGGTTCATCCCGGCGCTGACGGCGCCGATCTCGTCGGCCTGCCGCAGCTGCGCCAACGCCGGGTACGCCCCGGCGACCGCCTCGGCGAGGTGGTCGTCCGGGTCGTGGATGTGCGCGATGTCGATCCGGTCCAGCCCCAACCGGGCCAGGCTCTCCGCGTGGGACCTGCGTACCCCGGCGGCGGAGAAGTCGAACTGTGGCGTGAGGTCGGTCGGCTCGGCCCAGAACTCCTGCCGGTCACCACCGTCGGGGACGAGCAGCCGACCCACCTTGGTGGAGACTGTGAACGCGTCGCGCGGCTTGCCGGCGAGGACCGCCCCGGCGCGCCGCTCGGAGAGGCCGCAGCCGTAGAGCGGTGCGGTGTCGAAGTATCGGAGCCCGAGATCCCAGGCCGCCTCGACGGTGGCGTGGGCGACCTCGTCACCGACGGCGTCGAACATTCCACCGATCGGGGCGAGCCCCAGCCCGAGCCGGGTCACCACCACGTCGGTACGCCCCAGGGTCACCAGTTCGGTGGCCTTCACGCGACGACCCCCTGCCCGTCATGGATGAACCGGATCACCGACTGACTCATCCGGTCGTAGTCGTGGTCGTTGTCCAGTTCACCAACAATGGCGAACTCCCGCATCACCGCGATCCGGTCGGCGAGGGTGACCATCTCCGGCAGATCCGACGAGATCAGCAGGATGGCCATCCCCCGCGCGGCCAGGCCGGCGATCAACTCGTGGAAGGCCGCCTTGGTGCGCACGTCGATGCCGACGGTGGGCTCGTCGATGATGAGCACGTCGCAGTCGGCCGCCAGCCACTTGGCCAGGCTGACCTTCTGCTGGTTGCCGCCGGAGAGCTGACCGGCGTGCTGGTCGGGCGAGGCGAGTCGGATGCCCAGCCGATCGGCGTACTCGTCGACCAGGGACCGCTCCGCCCGGGCCCGGACCAGCCCGAGCCGGGCCAGCTTGCGCCACACCGTCACCGCGGTGTTGCGGGCCACGGTCTGGTCGAGGAAGAGGCCCTCCTCCTTGCGGTTCTCGGTGACGTAGCCGATCCGGTACCGGTGCAGGGCGTCGCCCACGTCCCGGATCCGGGCCGGACGCCCATGCACCAGCACCTCGCCGGCGGTGATCCGGTCGAGGCCGAGCAACGCCTTGGCCAGCTCGCTGCGGCCCGCGCCGACCAGCCCGTACAGGCCGACGATCTCGCCGGGGCGGACGGCGAGGCTGACGTCGTGGTGGCCTGCGGTGGTGGCGACGTGGTCGAGAGCCAGCGCCGGTTCGACGTCCGCCGCGACGGTCCGGGCGGCGAGGTGCACCTGCTGGTACGCGCGGCCGACCATCAGGTCGACGATCTCCTCGCGGCTGTGGTCGGCGAGGGGTTCCGCCTCGGCGACGCTGCGCCCGTCGCGCAGCACTGTCACCGTGTCGGCAACCGCGAAGACCTCCTCCAGTTTGTGGCTGACCAGCACTGTGGCGTGACCCCGCTCGGACAGCCGACGCACGATGCCGTAGAGCCGGTCGGCCTCGTCGTTGGTCAGCGACGCTGTCGGTTCGTCGAGCAGCAGCACCGTCGAGTCCGCCGACAGGGCCTTGGCGATCTCCACCAGTTGCAGCTGGGCCACCGACAGCCGCGACACCGGCAGGTCGGGGTCCAGGTCGAGGTCGAGCAGGTCGAGGCAACGGCGGGCCTCGGTACGCAGCGCCGCCCGGTCGAGCAGGCCGGCGCGGCGGGGCAGGTGCTGCAGGCAGATGTTCTCGGCGACGCTGAACGCCGGGATCAGGTTCCGCTCCTGGTGCACGACGCCGATGCCGGCCCGCTGGGCGTCCTGCGGGTTGCCCAGCTGCACCGCGCGCAGCTCGCCGTCGGGCCCGGGCAGCCGCAGGAGCCCACCGTCCGGCCGGTACACCCCGGTCAGGATCTTGATCAGGGTGCTCTTGCCGGCGCCGTTCTCGCCGAGCAGCGCGTGCACGCTGCCGGCGCTCACTGTCAGCGTCGCCTCGTCCAGGGCGCGTACCCCGGGGAACGTCTTGACCAGTTTCTCCGCGGACAGCACGACGCTCATCGTGGACCTCCGGAGAGCTTCTCGCGGAACTGACCGAGCAGCACCGCGCCGAGGACGACAGCGCCGATGATGAGGTCCACCCACCGCCGGTTGATGTCGAACTGGGACTGGCTCACGTCGACCAGCCGTACCAGGAAGGCGGCGAGCACCGTGCCGGTCACGCTGATCATGCCGCCGGCCAGGGCCACCCCACCGATGATCGGCGCGGCGAAGCTGGGCAGCAGCAGGTCGTCGCCGATCGAGGCGTTCACCGAGCCGAAGGCGGCCACCACGATCACCGCGGCGAAACCGGCCAGCAGCCCCGACAGGGTGTGGGCCAGCACGAGCGCCCGGTCGTTGGAGATGCCGGACAGCCGGGCGGCGAACGGGTTGCCGCCGGAGGCGAGCAGGTGCCGTCCGGGCACTGTGCGTCGGAAGAAGAGGGCCACCGCGACGGCGATCGCGACCGCCAGCAGGAAGACCACTGGTACGCCGGCCACTGACGCCTGCCCGAACTCACGCAGGCCGGGTGAGTAGCCCTGGTAGGTGCCGGTGCCGTTCACCCCGTACCGCAGCCCTTCGAGGATCGTCATGGTGGCGAGGGTGACGATGAACCCGTTGATCCGGGTGAAGATCACCAGCAGGCCGTTGACCAACCCGACGACGGCGCCGAGGGCCAGCGCGGCGAGCACCGCGACCGGGGCGGGCAGCCCGGCGTCGATCATCAGCCAGCCCGAGGCCACCGCGCAGAACCCGGTGAGCACGCCCACCGAGAGGTTCATCTGACCGACGGCGAGCACCACCATCTGGGCCAGGCCGATGACGATCGGCAGGGCGAGGAAGCGCAGGAAGGCGTCCAGGGTGCCGGCGGTGAGCAGGTTGAAGTCGGTGGCGACAGCGAGCGCCGCGAACCCGAGCGCCGCGATCACCGCGAGGGTGAACTCGTTGGTCCGGATCACGCTCCTCACGATGGTGACACCGCCCTTCGCTCGGCGAGCACGGCCCGCAGCCGGTCCAGCGACAGCGCCGCGAGCAACACGAGTCCGATGTAGAGCTTCAGCTCCTCCAGGGAGAACTGGAGCAGGTTGAGGCCCTTGTAGATGACCTGGGTGAGGGTCGCGCCGAGCGCGGTGCCGAGAACGCTGACCGCACCACCGGCGAGCAGCGTCCCACCGAGCACCGGGGCCAGGAACGACGGCAGCAGGAACGACTCACCGATGTTGGCGGAGAAGGCGCCGTTGTTGGCGGCGAGCAGGAACCCGGCCAGCGCGGCGAGCAGCCCGCTCAACGCGTGCGCGGCGACGACCCGGCGGTGGGTGGGGATGCCGGACAGCTCGGCGGCGACGGTGTTGGAGCCGATCATCAGGATCTCCCGGCCCAGCCGGGCGTGCCGGAACAGCAGCCCGACACCGAGCGCCGCGGCGACAGCGATCGGCACTACCAGCGGGATCCGGGGTCCGCAGACCTCGCCTATGCAGTAGTCGGCGAAGGTGTCGAAGCGCAGGGCGGACAGCCCACTCGGCTGCACCGCGAACGACACCCCGCCGGTCGCCCAGGTGTAGAGGATCGTGACGAGGCCCAGCAGCCCGAAGTCGAGCGCGAGGGTGACCACGAAGGAGTTCACGCCGGTCTTGGCGATGAGCAGGCCGGCGAGCGCGCCAATGCCCGCCCCGACGGCAAGACCCACGAGCAGCCCGACCAGCAGCGGCACGCCGAGCCGGTCGTAGGCCAGGCCCATCGCGAAGGTGGACAGAGCGGCCATCCGGCCCACGGCCATGTTCATGTGCCCGAGTGAGAGCACGGCGAGCTGGGCGAGACCGACCACGACGTACACGCTGATGTCGGCCTGTAGCGGTGCCAGGGTGAGGCGGGGGTCGAGGAACGCGGGCGTGAGCGACGAGAAGAGGACGACCAGCGCGGCGATGACGATGAGCAGGCCGAGCCGGGGGTTCGCCCAGACCGGCAGGGCCCTGGCCGGCGGCCTGGTGTCCGCGGCCGGAGGGACCGCCGGCGCCTCCGGCGCTGTTTCCGTCTTCACGCCACCCTCCTGTCCTCGATCGCGTCGCGGTCCCAGTCGATGCCGAGGCCCGGCTCGCCGGGGGCGAGCGCGTGGCCGTCGACGATCGCGATCTCGGTCCGGGTGATCGCGCGCAGTTGCGGGATGTGCTCGACGTAGCGGCTGTTCGGTACGGCCGCGCAGAGGCTCACGTGCAGTTCCATCAGGAAGTGTGGGCAGACCACCACGTTGCACGCCTCGGCCAGGTGCGCGACCTTGAGCCACGGGGTGATGCCGCCGATGCGCGCGACGTCGACCTGGACGACGCCGGCTGCCTGCCGGCGTAGGTACTCGGCGAAGTGGCCGATCGAGTACATCGACTCCCCCACCGCGACCGGGATGCTGCTCGCGCGGGCCAGCAGTTCGTGCCCGGCGACGTCGTCGGCGGGCAGCGGCTCCTCGAACCAGGCGAGCTGGTGCGGTTCGAGCAGCCGGGCCCGGCGGATCGCCTCGGCGGCGGTCAGCGACTGGTTGGCGTCGACCATCACGTCGACGTGGTCGCCGATGGCCGCCCGGACCGCGCCGATGCGGGCGGCGTCCTCTGCCGCGTTGGGCTTGCCCACCTTCAGCTTGACGCCGGGCCAGCCGGCCGCCTGGGACGCCTTCGCGCCGGCGACCAGCTCGTCCTCGGTGAGGTGCAGCCAGCCACCCTCGGTGTCGTAGAGCGGGATGCGGTCCTTGGCGCCACCGGCGAGCACCCACAGCGGCAGGCCGGCGGCACGGGCCCGCAGGTCCCACAGCGCGGTGTCGACAGCGGCGAGCGCCAACGAGGTGATGGCCCCGACAGCTGTGGCGCGGGTGGCGGCGTGCAGGTCACGCCAGACCGCCTCCACCCGGGCGGCGTCGCGGCCGACGAGGTGCGGCAGCAGGTAGTCGCGCAGCAGCGCGAGCACCGCGGTGCCGCCGGTCCCGATCGTGTACGCGTACCCCGTGCCGTGCCCGCCGTCGGCCGTGCGCACCTCGACGAAGAGCGTCTCCTGCTTGAGGAACGCCTGTACCGCGTCGGTGCGGACGGTCTCGACGGGAATGTCGACGAGGTACGCCTCGGCCTTGGTGATGGTCGACATCAGCTGCACTTGAGCAGGTCGCCGTCGAACTTCTTCCGCAGTGCCTCGGTGGTGGCGGTGCGGTCGGCCTCGTAGCCGTCCAGGTTGTCAGTGGTTACCACGAACGAGCCCGAGTCGATGGTCACTCCGGCTTCGGCCATGGTGCAGCCGCCGCTGAGCTTCATCAGGGCGTACGAGCCGACCTGGGCCTGACCGACCGGGTTCTGCAGGATGGTGGCGGCCACCGAGCCGCCGCGCAGCCCGTCGAGGACCGTCGGGTCGTCGTCGATGGCGACGACCTTGATGGGCAGCTTCGACTGGCGGACGCCCTCGGCCGAGGCGACCGCCGGGTTGTAGGCGGTGTTCACGATCGCCTGGATCTGGCGGCCCTTCGCGGCGAGGAGGTCGGCCACGGCCCGCTGCGCGCTCTGTAGGTCCTTGTCGATGTCGGTGACGCTCTGGATCAGGGTCACCTTGCCACCGGTCTCGGCGACCGCCTTCTCCACGCCCGCGATCCGGCGCTGGGTGTTGGAGTCGACCTTGTTTCCGGTCAGGTGCACCAGGTTGCCCTGACCCCCGATCGCGTCGATGGCGGCCTTGGCACCCTTGTACGCGGCGACCTCCACGTCGGTGGAGAGGCAGAAGTCGGCCTTGTTGGCCCCGGCCGGGCAGGAGGCCAGCGAGCCGACGGGGAAGCCCTGCCGCTTGAGGTCCTCGAAGGTGGAGTTGATGTTGTCCGGCGAGACGCCGAAGACGCCGAAGGCGTTGTAGCCCTGCGCGGCGAGAGACTTGAGCACGTCGTTCTGCTTGGTCTGGTCCCAGCCGGCGGTCTCGTTGAAGGTGACGTCGCCGAGCGCGAGTTCGGTCTTGGCCTTGGCCCCGGCGTCCTTCCAGGGCTGGAAGTACGGGTGCGAGCCGCCGGGCACGAGCGCGACCTTGACCTGGGCCGGTTCCCGGCCGCCGGCTTCGGCGTCGGTGTTGTCGCTCTTCTTCGTGCAGGCCACAGTGGTCGTGGCGAGGGCCATGACGGTGAGGCCGGAGCCGATTCGGGACAGCATCTTGCGCGACATGTTCGTCTCCTCGGGGGTGGCGGTGGCGAGACGGTGGCGAGGGAACCTATTTCCTATAGGATGTTGCTTTGCTAGTGTGTACTCGCTCACACCGGCACAGTCAAGGGGTTGCTGAGGAGACGAGATGGCCCAGCAGGAACCTCGCGAGGGTCGACTCCGTCCCGCCCGTCGACTCACCCTCACCGAGGACGTCTACGAGTCGATAAAGACGCTGGTCATGGACCACATCCTTCCCCCCGGCGAACGGGTCAACATCGACGCGCTCGCCCGGGAGCTGGATGTCTCCCCCACCCCGGTCCGCGAGGCCCTCGCCCGACTGGAGGCCGACGGCCTGGTCCGTAAACGCCCGCTCTTCGGCTACACCACCACCCCGCTGCTGAGCCGCGCCGAGTTCGACGACCTGTTCGACGTCCGCCAACTGCTGGAGGGCGCCACCGCCGGACGGGCCGCCACGCACGCCTCCGCCGAAGCCCGCCAACGGATCAGCGCCGAGGCGGCGGCGAGCATCGACGTGGAGGCCGGCGACGGCTATCGCCGACACGCCGCCTTCACCGCGCTGGACGCGAAGTTCCACGACCTGATCGCCGAGGTCTCCGGCAGCCCCCTGCTGCGGGACACCATCACGCGGCTGCACTCACACCTGCACCTGCACCGGCTGTACTTCCCGGTCGCCGGCGCGCCGGACACCAACACCGAGCACCAGCGCATCGCCGCCGCCATCGTCGCCGGTGACGCGGCAGCCGCCACCGGAGCGATGCGCGCCCACCTCAGCGCCGCCCGGGAGCGCCACCTGCCCGCCTTCGACCAGCTCCCCACCCCCGCGACACCGCGCGACTCGGCGTGACCCACCCCCACAGATCCGAGGAGCCGCCATGCGGATCGCCCTCTTCATCACCTGCGTCAACGACCTCGCGTTCCCGGCCACCGGCATCGCTGTCACCCGCATCCTGCGGCGACTCGGCCACACCGTCGACTTCCCCGCCGACCAGACCTGCTGCGGGCAGATGCACGCCAACACGGGTTACCGGGCCGAGGCCATGCCCATGGTGCGCAACTACGTCGACGTCTTCGACTCCTACGACGCCATCGTCGCGCCGTCCGGGTCGTGCACCGCGATGATCCGCGACCAGTACCCGCACCTGCACCCACCCGCCGCCTCGGTGGCCGCCCGCACCTACGAGCTGTCCGAGCTGCTCGTCGACGTCCTCGGCGTCACCGACGTCGGCGCCGAGTTCCCGGAGACGGTCACCTACCACCCCACCTGCCACGGCCTGCGCATGCTGCGCCTCGGCGACCGGCCGCTGACCCTGCTGCGCCAGGTGCGCGGGATCAAGCTGGTCGAGCTGGGCGACGCCGAGGAGTGCTGTGGTTTCGGCGGCACGTTCGCCCTGAAGAACCCGGACGTCTCCACCGCGATGCTCACCGACAAGTGCGCCCGGGTCCGCGACACCGGCGCGCGGGTGCTCGCCGCGGCCGACAACTCCTGCCTGGCGCACATCGGCGGCGGCCTCGACCGCCACCGCTCAGGCGTACGGGCCGTGCACTACGCAGAGATTCTCGCCGAGACGGGAGGCACCTCATGAGCCAACCGGTCGCACCCGCCACCGGGAGCGGGCGGATCCGCACGCCGTTGCCGTTCCCCACCGCCGCCAAGCCGGCCGTCGCCGACACGCAACTGCGGGCCAACCTGCACCGGGCCACCCGCACCATCCGAGCCAAACGAGCCCGGGTCGTCGACGAGGTGCCCGACTGGGAGGCCCTACGGGACGCGGGCGCGGCGATCAAGGCGGACGTCCAACGTCGCCTGCCGGAGCTGCTGGAGCAGTTCGAGGCGTCCGCCACCGCTGCCGGCGCCACTGTGGACTGGGCCCGCGACGCGGCCGAGGCGTGCCGGATCGTTGTCGCGTTGACCCGGGCCGCCGGGGCCGACGAGGTCGTGAAGGTCAAGTCGATGGCGACCCAGGAGATAGAGCTCAACGAGGCGCTGGAGGCCGCCGGGATCGCCGCGTACGAGACCGACCTGGCGGAACTGATCGTGCAGCTCGGCGACGACACCCCCTCGCACATCCTGGTGCCGGCCATCCACTACAACCGGGCCCAGATCCGGGAGATCTTCCAGCGTCGCATGGCCGACGCGCCGGCCGACCTGAGCGACGAACCGGCCGCGCTGGCCGAGGCGGCCCGCGCCCACCTGCGACGGCGTTTTCTCTCGGCCCGGGTCGCCGTCTCCGGCGCCAACTTCGCCGTCGCCGACACCGGCACGCTCGTGGTGGTGGAGTCCGAGGGCAACGGCCGCATGTGCCTCACCCTTCCCGAGACGCTGATCAGCGTCGTCGGCGTCGAGAAGCTGCTGCCGACCTTCACCGACCTGGAGGTCTTCCTGCAACTGCTGCCGCGGTCCTCGACCGGCGAGCGGATGAACCCGTACACCTCGATGTGGACCGGCGTCAGCCCCGGCGACGGCCCGCAGGACATGCACGTCGTGCTCGTCGACAATGGTCGGTCCGCTGTGCTCGCGGACCCGGTCGGGCGGCCGGCGTTGTCCTGCATCCGCTGCTCCGCGTGCCTCAACGTCTGCCCGGTGTACGAGCGGGCCGGCGGGCACGCGTACGGCTCGGTGTACCCGGGGCCGATCGGGGCGATCCTGTCGCCGCAGCTGACCGGCGTCGCCGACAACGCCTCGCTGCCGTACGCGTCGACCCTCTGCGGCGCCTGTTACGACGTGTGCCCCGTGAAAATCAACATTCCGGAGATCCTGGTCCACCTCCGCCAGCAGGCACCGCACCCGCCCGCCGAACGGGCCACCATGCGCGTCCTGTCCTGGGTGATGCGCAGCCCTCGACGCTGGGCCGCCGCCCTGCGCCTGGCCCGGGCCGGCGCGGGGCCGCTCGGGGCGTACCGTGAGCGGCGCACCGGCGCTCGCACGCTGCGGCGACTGCCCTGGCCCGCGTCGGCGTGGACCCGGTCGCGAGACCTGCCGCTGCCCGCGCCGCAGACCTTCCGGGAATGGTGGGGAAAGCAGTGAGCGCACGTGACGAGATCCTGGCGCGGCTCCGGACGGCACTGGCCGACAGCCCGCCGCCGGTGGAGGTGCCCCGCGGGTACCGCCGGGTCGACGACCGCCCCGACCTGATCGCCACCCTGGTCGACCGTCTGGAGGACTACCGGGCCGTCGTCCACAGTGGCATCAATGCTCTACACCGCTTGCTCACCGAGGTCGACCGGCTCGCCGTCCCCACCGACGTCCCCGCCGACTGGCTGGCCGGCTACGCCGGAGAGCTGCACCGCGACGCGCCCCCGCTGTCACCGGCCGCGCTCGACGACCTGGACGCGGTCCTGACCGGCTGCGCCGTCGTGGTCGCCGACACGGGCACGATCATCCTGGACGCCGGCCCGGCGCAGGGGCGGCGCGCGCTCACCCTGGTGCCCGACCGGCACATCTGCGTCGTCCGCACCGACCAGGTCGTCGGTCTGCTGCCGGAGGCGCTGACCCGACTGGACCCGCGCGCCCCGCTGACCTGGATCTCGGGCCCGTCCGCGACAAGCGACATTGAGCTCAACCGCGTCGAGGGGGTGCACGGCCCGCGCCGCCTGGAGGTGGTCCTGGTCGGATCAGGAGTCTGACGACACCTGCTCACGGGTCTCGCCCGCCGTGTCCCGCAGGGGAACGCCCCGCACGTTGAGCAGCATGATGATGCCCACGCCGAGCACCAGCGCGATGTCGGCCACGTTGCCGACGAAGAAGCCGGCGTAGTCGATGAAGTCCACCACATGCCCGCGAGCGAACCCCGGCTCCCGGAAGAGGCGGTCCAGCAGGTGCGTCGCCGCGCCGCCGAGCACCAGGCCCAGCGCCACCGCCCAGGCGCGTGACGTGACCCGCCGCGCCACGACCGTCACCGCGACCACCGCCGCCGCTGCGAACACCGCGAAGATCCAGGTGTACGCGGAGCCGATCGAGAAGGCAGCACCCGGGTTGTACAGGAGTCGCAGTTGCAGCAGGTCACCGAGGATGGTGATGGTCTGCCCGTCGGAGAGCGCGGACTCGGCCCAGTACTTGGTGAGCTGATCCGCGGCGAGCACCACAGCAGCGATCAACACGACGGCGCGGAACATCCCGGAACCCTAGCCGGTCACCGGCGACCGTCACCACCGACGCCTGGCTCCCGATCCACCACATAATGCATGTCTCTGGTAATTGCCAAGGAGTTGCAACTGTGCCACCGTGATGATCAACGGTTGCGGCGCCGCGCCCACCCGACCACGATCCTCCCCACACCACAGGAGCCCTCTGTGACTCGGTTGCGTCCGACTTTCCGACGCCTCGTGGCGTCGACCGCGGCGGCGGGGATGCTCGTCCTCGCCGGGTGCTCGGCCCCGGCCACTCCCGACGGCTCATCCGGCGGCGCGACGCTGGTCGTCGCCACCTCCGATGAGCCGGACGCGTTGAATCCGGTGCTCAACTACGGCGTCGACGGCGCCTCGCTGATCTTCGACGGCCTCGTCAGCCGGGACGACGACAACCGCCTCGTCGCCGGTCTGGCCACGGCGTTGCCGGAGCTGTCACCCGATGGGCGCACGGTGACCGCGAAGCTCCGCGACGGCGTGCAGTTCCACGACGGCACCGCGCTGACCGCTCAGGACGTCGTCTTCACGTACCAGGCCGTGCTGGACCCGACTGTCGACTCGACGCTCCGCTCCGACCTGGACATGGTGGAGTCGGTGACCGCGCCCGACGCGGCCACCGTCGTGTTCCGGCTGCGCTACCCGTACGCGCCGTTCCTGCAGCGACTCACCCTCGGCATCGTGCCGGCCAAGCTGCTCAGCGGGCAGGACATCAACACCGCCGGGTTCAACCGCAAGCCGATCGGGACCGGGCCGTACAAGGTCGAGTCCTGGACGCCGGGCGACCGGCTGGTGCTCACTGCCAACGAGCGCTACTTCGGCGGCCGGCCGGCGAACAACCGGGTGGTGGTGGCGTTCGTCGCCGACGACAACGTCCGCGCCCAGCGGGTGCGAGCCGGTGAGTTCGACGCCGCCGAGTTGCCGCCGAAGCTCGCCTCCGGGTTCGACTCCGATGCCGCGTACCGGGTGCAGCGGGTGCCGACCGCCGACTACCGGGGCGTGATGCTGCCGATGGGCAACCCGGTCCTCGCCGACCCGGCGGTCCGCCGGGCGCTCAACCTGGCCGTCGACCGGGCCGCGATGGTGTCCGGGCTCCTCGGCGGCGCCGGCGAGCCGGCGTTCGGGCCGATCCCCCCGACCTCCGAGATCGCCGATCCCTCGGTTCTCGGCAAGCCGACCGCCGACGCGACGGCGGCCGGTGCGCTGCTCGACGCGGCCGGCTGGAGGCCGGGTGCGGGTGGGGTACGGGCCAAGGACGGCCGACCGGCACGGTTCACGCTGATGTACCCGGCGAGCGACACGCTGCGCAAGGACCTGGCCCTCGCCGTCACCGCCGACGCGAAGAAGATCGGCATCGAAGTGACTCCGGCAGGGCTCACCTGGGACGCCATCGACCCGCGGATGAGGTCCGACGCCCTGCTGATGGGCTACGGCACGCCGTACGACCCGGACTTCGTCTCGTACAAGCTGTTCGGCTCCCAGTTCGCGGGGCAGGGCTACTTCAACCCTGGCTCGTACCGCTCCGAGGTGACTGACCGGGCTCTGCAGGAGGGTCGGGACCAGATCGACCCGGCCCTTCGCAAGGCCGCGTACGCGCAGTTCCAGAAGCAGTTGGCGGCCGACGTACCGTGGCTGTTCCTCACCTACCTGCGGCACACCTACGTGCTGAAGTCCTCCGTCCAGGGCGTGGCCCCCCGGGTCGAGGCGCACGAGCACGGGGTGGCGAACAGCATCTGGTGGAACATCAACACCTGGACGCGCTCGTGACCCGCCCCGGCCGACTGGCCGGGGCCGGAGCGGTGGTCCGGCGGCGGCTCCTGGTCGCGGTGCCGGTGCTCGCCGCGACAAGCATCGGAATGTTCGCCCTCGGCGCCGCCTCGCCGGTCGACCCGGCCAAGCAGTACGCGGGTGCGGCGGCCTTCACGGCCAGCGAGGAGAACCTGGCACAGCTCCGCGCCAACTGGGGTCTCGACGACCCACTGCCGGTGCAGTACCTGCGCTGGATCGGCAACCTGCTCCAGGGCGATCTGGGCTGGTCGACCAGCCGCCACGAGCCGGTCGCCGCGGTGCTCGCCGCCCGGGCCGGCTGGACGCTGCTCCTGATCGCTGTGACCCTGGCCCTGGTCCTGGTCGCGAGCCTGCTGCTGGGCGCGCTGGCCGCGTACCGCAGGGGTGGGTTGTTCGACAGCGCGTTGCGGACGGCCGCCTACGCTGTCGAGTCGATGCCGGTCTTCTGGTTGGGCCTGGCCGCGATCGCCGTGTTCGCGCTGGCCCTGGGCTGGTTTCCGGCGGGTGGGCTCACCGACGTCACAGCGACCAGCACCTCCTGGGCGGACGTGGCGCACCACCTGATCCTGCCGGTCGGGGTGTTGGCAGTGTCCCAGGCACCGTGGTTCGTGCTGTTCGTCCGGGACGCGGTCGCGGAGAGCATGCGCGACGACCACGTGCTCGCGGCGCGGGCCCGCGGGTTGCCCGGGCGGACGGTGCTGTTCGGGCACGCGCTGCGGACCGCGCTGCTGCCGTTCCTCACACTGGTCGGCACCCACCTGCCCGAGTTGGTCGGCGGGGCGGTGCTGGTCGAGACGGTCTTCTCGCTGCCGGGCCTCGGCGCCGTCACTGTCGCCGCCGCGCTGGGCAGCGACTTCCCGCTGTTGGCGGCGATCACGCTGGTCACCACAGCTGTGGTGCTGGCCGCGAACCTCGTGACCGACCTCGCCTACGCCGCCGCCGACCCGAGGGTACGACTCGATGGCTGACCTCGCTGCCCGACCGCCGCTGCTGCGGGTGGCCCGATCGCGGCTGCGGCTGCGACCCGGCCAGACCGGTGTCGTCATCGCCGGTCTGGTCCTCCTCGTCGCCGTCGTCGGGTCGCTCCTGGCCCCGCTCGTCTGGCCGCTGGACCAGAGCGCGGTGGCCCTGGACCAGACCCGGTCGGCGCCATCCTGGAGCCACCTCGCCGGCACCGACGATCTGGGCCGCGACGTGGCGCACCGTGCCGTCTACGGACTGCGGGTCTCGTTGCTCGTCGGTGCGGTCGCCGCGCTCGTCGCCACAGTCCTCGGCGGCGTGGTCGGCGGGATCGCCGGCACGCTCGGCGGCCGGGTCGACCGGATCCTGATGCGGATCGTGGACACCGTCGCCGCGATGCCGCACCTGCTGCTGGGCATCTTCATCGTCGCCATGCTGCGTCCCAGCCTCGGTGCCGTGATCGCCTCCGTCGGGCTCACCCACTGGCTCTCCACCGCCCGCATCGTCCGATCCGAGTTGTTGAGCCTTCGGACCCGACCGTTCATCGACGCCGCCATCAGCGGCGGAGCCGGCCGACTCCGGGTCCTCACCCGGCACCTGCTGCCGCACGTCCTGCCCCGGCTGGCGCTGGCCACCACCCTGATGATCCCGCACGCGGTGTGGCACGAGACCGCCCTGTCGTTCCTCGGCCTCGGCCTACCGCCGCACCTCGCCTCGCTGGGCAACATGATCAATGACGGTCAGGGGTCGCTGCTGACCGGTGCCTGGTGGGCCAGCCTGGCGCCGGGTGCGGTCATCGTCGTCGTCACCCTCGCCATCGCGGTGCTCGCCGCCCGCTGGCGCGACCGCCTCGATCCCCGGGTCCGAGCGGAGCTGCACCTGTGACCACCACCCAATCCGTTCCCGCCCCAGCGCCGCCCCGCGCCGCCGCGAACCAGCCGCTGCTTGTCGTGGACAGCCTCGGCGTCGAGTTCCAGCTCCGGGACTCGCGCGTGCGCGCCGTCAGCGATCTCAGCCTCACCGTGCGAGCCGGCGAACTGCTGGCCATCGTCGGTGAGTCCGGCTGCGGCAAGTCCGTCCTGGCCCACGCCCTGCTCGGCCTCCTGCCGGGCAACGCCACGACCACCGGTCACGCCATGCTGCGCCACCCCGGCACCGACCCGGTCGACCTGGTCACCTGCGGCCAGCGCCACCTGGCCCGCAGGGTACGCGGGCGCCGGGTCGGGCTGGTCCCGCAGAGCCCGGCCACCGCCCTCAACCCGGTCCGCACCGGACGGCGACTGCTCGCCGAGACGCTGCGGGCGCACGGCCGCGACCGCGCCGACGCCGACCAACTCGCGGTCGATGTCGGGCTCGACCCGGCGGACCTGGACCGCTACCCCCACGAGCTGTCCGGTGGCATGGCACAGCGTCTGGTCACCGCGCTCGCGCTGGCACCCGACCCGTCGCTGCTCATCGCCGACGAGCCCACCACCGGGCTCGACCGACCCCTCGTCGATCACACCCTCGACCTGCTGCGTCACCGCTGCGACAACGGCTCGGCGGTCGTGCTCATCACGCACGACCTGGCCGCCGCCCGCCGTGTCGCCGACACCGTCGCCGTGATGTACGCCAGCCGCATCGTGGAACACCGCGACACCGACCAGCTCTTCACCGCGCCCGCCCACCCGTACGCCGCGGCGCTGCTCGACGCCCTGCCGGAGCGCGCCTTCCGGCCGGTGCCGGGCGATCCGCCGATGCTCACCGCGCTGCCCCCCGGGTGCGCGTTCGCGCCCCGCTGCCCACGCCGCACCGACACCTGCGCGGACCGTCCACGGCCGACACCGGCCCCCGGTAGCGGCACTGTTGCCTGCCACCACCCGATTGCCACCGGAGCCACCACGTGACAAACGCGCAGCACCTGCTCGCCGACGAGGTGACCGTCGGGTACGGCCGCCAGGTCGTCCTCGACGGCGTCACACTGCGGGTCGGCCGGGGAGAGACGGTCGGACTGCGCGGGCCGTCCGGCTGTGGAAAGTCGACACTGGTCCGGGTCCTGGCCCTGCTGCACCGCCCCGATCGAGGCCGGGTCAGCATCGACGGCACCCCTGTCGACGCCGTCCGGTACGCCGTTCCGGTCGCCCTACGGACCCGCGTCGCCGCCCTCTTCCAGAGCCCGCGCGCCGCCGCCGACCCTCGACTGAGCCTCACCGATCTGATCGCCGAACCGCTGCGCGCCATCCGGACGCCCGAGGCGACAGTCCGCGAGCGAGTGGCCGAATTGGCCGACCTCGTCGGCCTCACCGCCGATCTGCGCAGCCGACGGCCACACGCCGTCTCCGACGGGCAACTGCAACGTGCCTGTCTCGCGCGGGCCCTCGTACACCGCCCCGACTACCTGCTCTGCGACGAGGCGACAGCGATGCTCGACGCCTCGACCCAGGCGCACGTCGCCGCCGTCATCCGCGACTACCAGCGGACCCAGCAGGCCGGTGTCCTGGTCATCAGCCACGACGAGACCCTGCTGGACCGCTGGAGCGACCGGATCGTCGACCTGGCCGGCACAGCGAGGGCACGCGCCTGACCCGCGATCGGGCCGGGGCAGCAGGCGATCGGCGACGGCTGTCTATCCCGGCCGCTCAGGCGCTGCAGCGTCAGCCGACGTCGAGGGGCACCCGCCGAGCGCGGGAGTCGGGGCGGCCGGCGAGGATGGCGGCGAGGATCTCCGCGCCGTCGACGACCCTCGGGCCGGGGCGGTTGAAGTAGGCAGGCCCGTCGACCACCCACACCTGCCCCTGACGGACCGCGGGCAGGTCCGCCCAACCGGGTTGCGCGGTCGCCACGGACAACTCGTCGAAGGTTCGCTCGGGCGTGAACCCGCACGGCCCGAACACCACCACCTCGGGCGCCAGGTCCGCCACCACCGACCACAACTGCGGGGTGCTGTGCGCGCCCGGCCCGAGCAGCAGAGACCGCCCGCCCGCGTAGGCGATCTGCTCCGGCACCCAGTGTCCGCCAGGCATCAACGGGTCGAGCCACTCGACGAACAGCACCGTCGGCCCGCCGGTCACCGGCCCCGGCAACGCGGCGAGGCGACGCTCGGCGTCGGCTCGGATCTCCGCCGCCCTGCCTTCGGTGCCGGTCAGCGCGGCCACGGCATCGACAGTGTCCAGGATCCCGTCGATGGTCCTCGCCTCCAGGGACATCACACTGGTGTCGAGATCGATCAGACCAACCGCGTCGTTGACCCGCTCGTAGGAGACCGCACACACATCGCACAGATCCTGGGTCAGGATCAGATCCGGCTTCAACCCCTCCAGCACGGCGACGTCGAGCTGGTACAACGACGAGCCTCGGTGCGCGTCACCGGCGATCGCCGCCGAGATCTCCCGACTCGTCAAGGCCTCAGGCAGGGACGTCGCGGTCACCGCCGGGATGTCCGCCAGGGCCCCCGGCGGCCAGTCACACTCGTGGGTACGCCCGACCAGGTGCCCGGTCAGACCGAGCATGGCCACGATGTCCGTGGCCGCCGGCAGCAGGGAAACGATTCGCACACCCGCCTGCCTACCAGGCGCGCCCGAGCCACGTCCAATTCCCGACAGCGGGACCATGGCGGCCATCGCTACGAGCCGCGGCTCAGGCCTCCTCGGCGCCGTCGAGCAGCGGCGGCACCGGTCGGCTGGCACGGATGCGAGACCCCGCTACCGCACTGCTGGCGTCAGACGAGGTGCTGGATGCGGACCCTTGGGCGCTCGTTCCTGAGGTGGCCGTGCGTGTGTTGGCGGACCTGTTCGTCCCAGACCTCCTGGTCGTAGTCGGCGCGTAGCTCGCGCTGCCGCGTGCGGCAGGGCCAGGGCGCATAGCAGCCGCCGCAGCTCCAGTTCGGCAGCACCGGGCCGTGCGTGGTCATGCGCGGCCTCCGAGCAACGCCGCCGTCATCGACCGGGCCTGCCGGCTGGTCGCCCAGTCCACCTGCCAGCACGGGTACGGCGTGAGCCGCGACCACCACGCCCCCGGCAACCGGTGCGCAGGCCGTCGTTAGCGAGCAGGCGTACGACCAGGATGTGCCGCTCTGCAACGTTGCTCACTGCTCCTCCTCGGCGGGCCAGCGCCCCCGGTTGATGGGAATGCGGTGTCGGCTGCAACAGGGCAGCTCCGCCCCACAGCCGCAGACCCAGTTCCACTTCCGCGAAGACCACGCCGGGCGGTGTCGCCGTGCCAGGGTCATCGGTGGTGTCCTGTCCGCATCACAGCCTCCCTCCACCGGGCAGCACTCCATCGCCGACCCCGAAACGACGGGTTTCACGGCGGAACGTCGTGAACCGGCCGGCGGCGTCGGGTCGGTGACTCACCTGGCCATGACCGTGCTGGTGATCGCGTGGTCCGGACTACACCGCGGTCAGCTCGCCGAACCAGCGGTGATCGCGGCGGAACACCTCGCGCACTGTGAGCCCGGCCGCCGAGGCCACCCCGGCGACCGCCACCGTGTCGAGCCGGGCCCACCGGAACAGTGGCCCGAGGCGCGATCCACACCCGGCGGCCTTGATGGCCAGTTGGGCCTGACCGCACCACAACCCGGGACCTGGTGCTTCAAGTTCGACGAGCGCGGTGCCGCCGGGGCGCAGCAGGTCGTGGCACCGGCCGAGCAGGGTGACGGGGTCGCCGCCGATGCCGATGTTTCCGTCGATCAGGAGCACGTGGGCCCAGCGCCCCTCCGCTGGCAGTGGGGCGAAGACATCCCTGTGGAGGGCGATCGCGCCTCGGGCCCGGGTCAACCGGACCGCCTGCGCGGAGATGTCGACCCCGACCGCCGTCAGCCCAGCCCGGGTGAGTGCCAGTGTCAGCCGGCCCGGGCCGCAGCCCAGATCAAGGGTCGGCCCGGTGCACCGGGCGACGAGTGCGGCCACCGCCGGTTCGGCCGGGCCGTGCCATCGGCGCACCGGTAGGCGGCGGCGCCAACCGTCGTCGCCGTGCACCAGCCAGTGGTCGTCGGTGCGGCGCCGCAGCGGGCTGCCGAATGCCTCGCTCGGTTTGGCCCGTACGCTGCGGCTCACCGTGGTATCTCGGGCGTCAGGCTGCACCGGACCGCCGCGACCTGGCGCGCAAACCGGCCGCACGTGCCGCGCCGCGGGGAGCGCTCCTCCAGGCGGGTCGCGGCCTGGCGTTCGCCTTGCTCGGGCAAGTCTGCGGCGGTTCGCTCAGGACGCCCTTTGGCCATGACATCGATTGACCACGTCAACACATTGTCGGACGTCGACCCGGCCACCGCCAGCGCGTCGGACCATTCGTCGACATCGCGCAGTACAGGTAAGGGATCGATGCGCAAACCCTGCCTGTGCAAGGCAGTGATGGTGTGGTGTCCGGTCAGTGCGGTGGACATCGGCACGGTCGTCAGCACGGCGGCGTGTCGGGGATTGTGCAGGCCCAGCGCCCACCACCCGCCGTCGATGGCAGGTCCGAGCAGGGCGTCGCTCTGGGCGAGGCGGTGGACGGCGGCACCGAGTTGCACCGGGGTCAGCTGTGGCGTGTCCATGCCGATCTGAAGCACCGGCCGAGCCGGGTAGGCGTCAGCCACGTCGGCGTGGGCGTTGGCGAGACGGTCACCGAGGTCGGTGCCGCGCTGCGGCAGGACCTGCCAACCGGCTAGCGCAGCGGTCAATTCGGCGGCCTCCTCGCCGTCGGCCAGCCGGCCGGACAGGGCGAGGACGGGTGTGACGCCGGGCGTGGCGCGCACGGTGTCCAGCGTGTCCAGCAGCGCCGCTGCGGCGATCCGGGCCGCCTGAAGGTGGCTGGCCGGTGGGCAGAGACGGGTCTTCACCGCCCCCGGCACGGGTGCCTTCGCCATCACCAGCAGGACGGTCACCGCGTCCGCTCCACCGTGCGGAGGACCCCCGCGAAGTCCCGGGTCGCGCGCAGCGTGCCGCGTACCGAGCCGGAGACCTTCGACCGGGTGCCGGCGGCGCGGTGCGAGTACCGTACGTCGAGTTCCCGGATTCGCCAGCCCGCGGCGGCGGCGCGGATGAGCAACTCCAGCGGGTATCCGAAGGCGCGGTCGGTGACTCCGAGGCCGAGCAGCGCGTCGCGGCGGGCCACCCGAATCGGACTCAGATCGCGCAGCGGCACGCCCCGCTGCCGCAACAGCGCCGCGACCAGGGCGGTGCCGACTCGGGCGTGCCACGGCCAGACACCTGGGGCAACGGGTCTACGACGACCGACCACCAGATCCGCCGCTCCGAGGGCCACCGGCGCGACAAGTGCCGGGAGCTCGGCGGGATCGAAGGAGCCGTCGGCGTCGAGAACGCAGACCAGGGCGGCCTCTGCCGCCTCCAGCCCGGTGTGTACGGCGGCGCCGTAGCCTCGGCGCGCTTCGTGGACGACCTGGGCGCCGTACCGGGCCGCGACCTCGGGTGATCCGTCGCGGGAGCCGTTGTCCACTACGATCGCCCGGTATCCGGGCGGCAGGGCGGTCAGTACGCCGGGTAACGCCGCAGCTTCGTCGAGACACGGAAGTACCACGTCGATCGTTGATGGCATACCGGAAACGCTAGGACGCCAAGCCACCCACGAGGGGCGAATCGGACCATCAGCGCCCTTGCCGGCTTCACTTCCTCATCGAAGGGTGATGGCCTGCCTGTTTCCGCCCGTCGGGACGGCGATGGGTCGTACTGTGCTGTCCTCATGGACGTGCTCGCGCCTCTGCGTCGAAGATCGGACGCACCCACCCGACGCGTCGACGCCGACCTGGTGGTGCTCGGCGTCGAGGTGGTGTTGGTCGCCGCTGCGGTGGCGGTGGGCGTGCTGCTCAACGCGCGTGGTGTCGGTCTGCACGCCGACGCCGCGCCGCTCTACGCCACCTGGCGTCCGCACCTGGGTTGGGGTACCCCGGCCGCGCTGCTGGTCGCCGCCGGGGTGATCGGTTGGGGCGTCCGGTGGGGTCGGACGGCCGGCTGGGGCCGGCTGCTGGTAGGTGCCTATCTGGCGGCGGTCGCGTGGACGATGTCGTTGGCGTTGGTGGACGGCTGGTCGGCCGGGCTCACCCGGCGGTTGACCCCGCAGGCCGAATACCTGCACGAGGTGCTCCGGGTCACCGACGTCACCGCCATGCTGGCCGGCTTCAGTGCCCGGATCCTCGATTTTCAAGCGGAGGCGTGGTCGACCCACACCGCCGGTCATCCGCCGGGGGCGCTGCTGGTCTTCGTCGGGTTGGACCGAATAGGACTTGGCGGTCCCACCGTCGCCGCCCTGGCGTGTGTACTGATGGGGGCGACGGTGTCGGTGTCGGTGCCGGTGACGCTGCGGGCCCTCGGTGCGGAAGAATCCGCCCGCCGTGTGTTGCCGTTCCTGGTGCTGCTGCCCGGTGCGGTCTGGGTGGGAGTTTCGGCCGACGGCATCTTCGCCGGTGTGGTCGCGGCGGGGCTGGCCCTGTTGGCGGTGCGGGGCCTGGTCGCCGCCGCGGTCGGGGGCCTGTTGCTCGGTTTCGCCCTTTACTTGTCGTACGGTTTCGTGCTGGTCGGCGTGCTGGCCCTGGCGGTGGTGGCGCTGCGGTCGCGGGACCGATGTGCGGCGTTGCTCGCGGCACTGGCCGGGGTCGTTGCGGTGGTTGCCACCTTCACGCTTGCCGGTTTCTGGTGGCTCGACGGCTACCACCTGGTGGTGCAGCGGTATCACCAGGGGTGGGCGGCGGATCGCCCTTACGCCTACTGGGTGTGGGCGAACATGGCGGCGCTTCTGCTCTGCGGAGGCCCGGTGCTCGGGCCTGCGCTGCGCCGGGCCGCACTCGCGGCGGCCGGTCCGTCGCGGACCGCCGCGACGCGATGGCGCGGATCCGTGCGCCCCCCGCTGATCGCCTGGTCAGCCGTCCTGCGGGGAGCTGGGCCCACGGTGCTGCTGCCGCTGGCCGCCGCGCTGGCGGTCGGCGCAGCCGATCTGTCTGGGCTGAGCAAGGCGGAGGTGGAACGGATCTGGCTACCGTTCGTGGTGTGGCTGCTGGTGGCCGCCGCCCACCTGCCACCGTCTGTCCGACGGTTCTGGCTGGCCGGGCAGGCCCTCACCGCTCTCGCGGTCAGTCACCTGCTCTGGACGGTGTCCTGATCCGCCGGCGGGCGGGGCGACGGTCTCACGCGGTGAGGGCGGCTGGTTCCCGGAGCGGATCGGTGGCGAAGGCGCTTACCCCCTCGGCGAACCCGACCCGGGCGGTGTAGCCGAGCAGTTCCGCCGCCCGTCGGGGGTCGGCGACCACCTGTCGGACGTCGGCTGCCCGGCCGCCACCGGTAATCAGCGGCGGCGGCCCGGCCATCGCCTCGGCGAGGGCGACGGCCAGTTCGCCGACCGTGTGTGGCTCACCGGAGCAGACGTTGACCGGTATGAGGCCCTGCGGTGGCGGGGCGGTCAACGCCAGCAGGTTGGCCCGGGCGACGTCGGTGACGTGGACGAAGTCGCGGCGCTGCCGGCCGTCCTCCAGCACCTTTGGCGGCAGGCCCGCCGCCAGTGCGGACCGAAAAATCGACGCCACACCCGCGTACGGGGTGTCGCGGGGCATCCGGGGACCGTAGACGTTGTGGTAGCGCAGCGCCCAGGCGCTTCCGCCGGTCTGCCTCGCCCACGCGGCGGACAGGTGTTCCTGGGCAAGCTTGGTGGCCGCGTACGTGCTTCGAGGCTCGAGTGGCGCGTCCTCGGGCACCAGGGCTGGCGCGAGGACGCCCCCGCAGTCCGGGCAGGACGGTTCGTACCGGCCGGCGGCCAGGTCGGTGATGCTACGGGGGGCGGGCCGTACGGTGCCGTGCGCCGCGCAGTCGTACCGGCCCTCGCCGTAGACGACCATCGAGCTGGCCAGCACCAGCCGGGTCACACCGGCACGGTGCATCGCGGCGAGGAGCACCACCGTGGCGTAGTCGTTGTGGCTGACGTAGTCGGGGGCGTCGGACGGATCCAGCCCGTGTCCGACCATCGCCGCCTGGTGACACACCGCATCCACACCATCAAGAAGGCGGTCCAGCAGGCGGGGGTCCCGCACGTCACCGACCACCGGGTCGTGCCGCCGGGACCACTCGGGGAGTTCCCCGCCGTGCGCCTGGGGCAGCAGCGCGTCGAGCGCCACCAACTCGTGGCCCTCGGCGACGAGCAGGTCGGCGATCTGCGATCCGATGAAACCGGCCGCGCCGGTGAGCAGTACCCGCATCCCGATGACCGTAGACCGCACTCCGCCTGAGCGAGGTCGGTTCGCCCGCCTGCCAGGCGATCGGTACGTCAATACGCACCAGATTGCGGACCCGTCGCGTCTAGCGTCCGGGGGTATGGGTGTGACGGACCGGCGACCGGGTTTCCCGCAGCGGTGGTGGCGAGCCCTGGAACGGCACCCCCCACCGGTCCCCGGTCTGGCTGGGGACCGCTGGCGCAGCCCCCTGCGGGGTCCGTGGCTCACCGCCGTCTACGGCGCCGTGCTCCTTGTCGCGCTGCCGCTGGTGATCATCACCGGGCTGCTCGACTACGCCGCCTACGGCCCCCAGTTCGATCAGGCCCTACCCCGCGAGGTGGGCTGGTTACGGCTGCCTCCGTTCGAGTGGCCGACCCGCCCGTCCTGGCTGTTCCGGGTCACCCAGGGGCTGCACGTGACGCTCGGCATCATCCTGATCCCTGTGGTGCTGGGGAAGCTCTGGTCGGTGATCCCGAAGCTCTTCGTCTGGCCACCGGCCCGGTCCCTGGCCCAGGTGCTGGAGCGGCTGTCCCTGCTGCTGCTGGTCGGCGGCATCCTCTTCGAGATCGCGACCGGCCTGCTCAACATTCAGTACGCGTACCTGTTCGGCTTCGACTTCTACACCGCGCACTACTTCGGGGCCTGGGTCTTCATCGCCGCGTTCGTGGCACACGTGACGCTGAAGCTGCCCCGGATGGTCAGCGCACTCCGATCCCGGCCGGCCGTACGGGACCGCCATCGACCGGGGCAGCGCGACCCGGTGCGGGCCGAGCTGCGGACCTCACTGTCCGCGAACCGGCCCGAGCCACCCGATCCGGACGACCTGGTGGCCACCGCACCCGGCGCGCCGACGATGAGCCGACGCGGGGCGCTAGCCCTGGTCGGTGGTCTGTCCCTGCTGCTCGGCGCCCTCACGATCGGGCAGACCCTCGACGGGTTTTGGCGTCGGACCGCGCTGCTGCTGCCTCGCGGACGTCAGCCCGGCACCGGACCGAACGGCTTCCCGATCAATCGCACCGCCGCCGCGGCGAACATCCAACCGGACGAGACTGGGCAACGGTGGCGGCTGACCATGCGGGGCGGCGGCCGCCTCGTTACCCTCGACCGTCCCCGCCTGCTCGCCATGGGCCAGCACACCGCCAGCCTGCCGATCGCCTGCGTGGAGGGGTGGTCGACACGACAGACCTGGACAGGCGTACGACTGCGCGACCTCGCCGCCTTGGTCGGCGTCAACGATCCGGTGTCGGCGCAGGTGCGGTCACTGGAGAAGGCCGGGTTGTTCAACCAGGCGATCCTTCAGGCCAACCAGGTGTTCGACGCCGACTCTCTGCTCGCTCTGCGAGTCAACGGTGTCGACCTCTCCGCCGACCACGGCTTTCCGGCCCGGGTCATCGTCCCCGCCCTGCCCGGCGTGCACTGCACGAAGTGGGTCACCGAGATCACCTTCCGGACCGGCACCGATGGATAAGCCCACCCCCCGATTCCGAGCGGCCTACGGGTCGTCCCACCAGCACCTCGTCGTCATGATCGCCTGCTTCACCCTCACCGGTTGGGTCACACTTCGACTCAGCGAAGAGGCTTCTGCTGGCCGAATGCTGGTCTGGTTCGTCGGCGCGGCCGTCGCCCACGACCTCGTCCTCTTTCCGATCTACGCGTCGGCCGACCGGGCGCTGCGCGGCGCTCTCGGGCGCCCGGGCCATCGCGCTCGTGAAAATGGCGTGACGGCCGGTGCACACCACTCGATGCCGAGCCGAGCCGAGCAAGCGCCGATCGGGCCCTCTGCCCTGAATCACATCCGAGTGCCGGCACTCGCCAGCGGACTGCTGTTCCTGGTGTACCTCCCCGGCATCCTGCGCCAGGGCCGGGAAACCTATCTCGAGGCCACCGGCCAGAACCAGCAGCCGTACCTGGCCCGTTGGCTGGCACTCACCGCCACGCTGTTCCTGGTCAGCGCCGGCTGGTACCTGGTGCGCCAACTCCGCTCGCGACGGGTCGGCAAGTCGAGGCGTTGAACGGGTGATTCCCCGCCACTGCCCCCGAGGAGGCAACAGCATGACAAGGTACGCGGAAACACCCCGGGCCGACGTGGGGGTGATCGGCGGCAGTGGCCTCTACCAACTGGTCGACGGCGGCACGGCGGTCGAGGTATCCACCCCGTACGGCCGCCCCTCCGATCCGATCACCGTCGGTCACATCGATGGCCGCACAGTGGCGTTCCTGCCGCGGCACGGCGCCGACCACCGGTTCCCCCCGCACCGCATCAACTACCGGGCCAACCTCTGGGCCCTGCGCATGCTCGGGGTACGCCAGCTCCTCGCGCCCTGCGCCGTCGGATCGCTCACCACGGCACTGGCCCCCGGAGCGCTCGTCCTCCCCGACCAGATGGTCGACCGGACCAGCGGACGGGCTGCCACCTACTTCGAGGAGGGCGCGGTTCACACGTCGTTCGCCGACCCGTACTGCCCGACCGGACGCATAATCGTCGCCGCTGCCGCCCGCAACGTCGGATACGAACCCGTCATCGGCGCCACGATGGTGGTGGTCGAGGGCCCACGCTTCTCCACCAGAGCGGAGTCACAGTGGTACGCCCGCCAGGGCTGGCAATTGATCAACATGACCGGGCACCCGGAAGCGGTCCTCGCCCGTGAACTGGAGCTGTGCTACACCCCCATCGCGCTGGTCACCGACCTCGACGCCGGAGTCGACGCCGCCGGCGCGGTCAACCACGCCGAGGTTCTGCGCATCTTCGCCGCGAACGTCGAGCGACTACGCGAGGTGCTCCACCAGGCGGTTCCGGCGCTGTCCCACGAATCCGACTGCGCCTGCACCCGGGGGCACGAGGACGTCCCACTTCCGGTCACCCTGCCCTGACCGGCGATTGGTTGGTGGTTGCGGTCGCCTGCCCCTCCACCCGATGACGTCACGACGGTGAGGCCACGAGGACATCAGCGCACGTCCCGTCAGCGCAGTGGCAGGCAGGCCGGGTGGGCGCCTGCCTGCCACTGTCTATGTGCCTACCTGAGCTGAGGATCAATGCTGCTCGAGCGGCAATGCGAGGTCAACAACTGTGTAGTCGCCGAAGGCGCCCTGCTTCTCGGCGTTCCCGGTCAGCATGTCGATCTGGTAGAGCTTGCTGCGGTGGTCGACCTGCAGAACGGCGTAGCCCTTGTTGTAGACGGCCTTGTCGTCGCGAATGCTGCTGTAGACGTCGAAGCCGGCCCGAATGTCGGCGTCGACGCCGAGCTTGCCGGTAGCCGCCAGTTGCCCGGAGTTGGCCGGGGACTGCACCGCCACCTGGTCAAGGTTGGTGTCGATGTCGAACAGGGTGGTGGCGGTGTCGGGGTCAAGGTCATTGTTGGTGTACGCCGCGCCGGTCACTCCCTTGGCCACGTCGGTGGACGGCGGGTAGGTAAGGGTGCCGTCCTCGACCGTGACGTCGTCGTTGAGGTTGTGGCGCAGGTTCTGGCCCTGATCGCTGATGACACGCAGCCGGTCGGCGGCGGGGTTGAAGTCGACGCCGAAGTAGTCGCCCTTGAGTTTGACGCTGAGTTGGCTCACCTCGGTGGCTTTCGCGTCACGGGTGGAGATCAGGTAGATGCCGCCCTCGTCGCCGACTCCGTAGAGCCGGCCGTTCTGCACCCGGTAGTCGATGCCGACGAGCTTCTCGTCGTCCTCCAGCCGCACCCGGCCGATGGAGCAGGCATCCCAGGGCTTGTCGACGTCAAACTTGATCAGCTTCTGGTCGTCGGTCAACCCGACGGCCTTGAGACCCTCGCGCCCTCCTTTCCTGTCGTACTTTGACCGGTCATCGTTGTCGTGCTTCGAGGAGTAACGACCCTTGTCGTGGCCGGCGTCCGATTGGCACGACCTGTCGCGGTCGTACCGACCGTCGTTGCCCGACCCGCCGTCGGCGAACGCCGGGCTGGCGAACGCGCCGGTCCCGAGTGCTACCGACAGGCTGGCGAGCAACAGGTTCCTGTTGAGCGGATACTTCATGGTGAGCACCTCTCCGGCAGGGCTGAGGCCGAAAGCCTCAATCAGTCCCAAGAACATGAAAGCAGCTCGCATGGGCCTTGCGGGCGGCAATGAGCGATGTTGACGTCGGCCTGCTCCAGACGGCTCTGAACAGCAAAAACGTCCCAACGTCCGGCGCCGGGTCAACTCGGTTGCCAGACCGCCACCCAGACGCAGATGCCGCACGTTGAGCTCGATGCGCGTCCACGCCCATCACTGCCGTCAACTCCGGCTATCCGGATACTGACCGCCCGCCGACCACAAGGATGTGCGACCGCAATCGCCAGGCTCTGTTGGCCCCTCACCCAGCGACGACGGCGGGGTCGCAAGGCACAGCCGGCCTGAACCGGTACATTAGACCGCCTACGATGAATTCCTGTTCTGATCTCCAACGCCCGCCGCCGCAACGGCAGCGCCTCCTCCGCCTGCTTTAGAGCCACCAACGTACACAAGGGTTGTCCCCCCCTGCGTGGGGTACGCCCGTTGCGCCACGCGGGCGCCGTCGGATCAGCCGAGCGGGTCGGTGTGAGCTGTGCACACGCCGAGGGGCCGGTACCGGATGGATCATCGCGAGGCGGGCGGGCGCGCCGGGGATGACGCCGTGGTGGAACTGCGGGTGCACGGGGTGTCCGCCACCAGCCCGGACGACCTGCTGGATCGACCGCACGCGCGGCAGGTGGCGGGTGACCACAGGGGCGGCTTCTACCGACTTCGGCCGGGAAACCACGAGGGCGGCGAGGCGGACGGGGTGACGCTGGAGGCCTACCGCTGGAACAACCTGCCCGCTGGCAACGCGGCGCGAACGCTGGCGATGGTGATCCTGCTGCCCTTCATGCTGATCAACCTCGCCATCTGGATGCGTCCGGCCGGAACCCGATCGGACCCGGTGATCAAGGCCCTGTGTCGGTTGTTGGCACTCACCCTGACCGGGATGTACGTGCTGAGCATCGTGGGGACCACGCTGGATGTGATTGCGTGGAAGTGCATGTCCTCGCCGGAGTGCCTGGCCGGACGCAGTTGGCTCTCCTGGCTCGGGGAGCGTCCGGCCGGACTGCGCCTCGCGGTGCTCGCGCTGGTGCCGGCTGCGGCCATCAGCCTGGTGTGGGCGATCAGCGCTCGCCCGGCACTCCCGTTCCACGTCTTCCGTGCGGCCGACCAGCCCCTTGCGGCGAACCGGCTCACCGCCGTCGGCCGGTGGGACAACGAGCCGCTCATCGGCCGACTGCGCTCGATTCACGTCGCGGCGGCGTTCGCCACGCTGGACCTCAGCCTGCTCGGCGCCCGGGCCGCACAAGGATTGTCGATCGGCACCGTCACGCTGGCGGCAGCTGCCGGACTCGTGCTGATCACCTGCGCGGTTCTGCTCTGCACTCCACCCCTGACCGCGCCCACGGAACGGCGGCTCGACCGGTTGGTCAGCGCGCTGCGCCCGATCGCCCTCGGCCTGACCGTGCTGGTCTGGATTTACGTTCTGACCAGTTCGGCCTCCTGGCCGGAGCGGAACGGGCTGCCCGGCTACAACCTGACAGTCGTCGGGCTGTTCACCGGTCAGGCGGTGCTGCTGGCTGCCCTGGGGGTGGTGCTGTTCTGGCACCGGGATCGAGAGCCGGATGTCGCGCCCTCGCTCGGGTTCGGCGCCCTGGCGACCTCCGTGGCCGCGATCAGTCTGGCGCTCGCGTTCTCCGCTGAAATGGTCTATCGGGTGTCCGACGTCCTGAACAGGGGCGCGCCGACCGCGGGGACGCTGATTACCAGCCCTCCGCGGTCCTGCATCTGGGCGCTTCTCGGCTTTACGCTGGCGGTGCTGGTGACGCTGGCCGTCGCCAGCGTGGTAACGCTGGCGTCACGACCGGGCCGGGTCCGTGCCGCGTCGGCAATCGTTGCTCGTGACTTCCCAGATGCACCGAGCGATGCCACACCGCGACTGCGGCAGGTGCGCAGAAGCATCGCCCGTGCCCGGTTCACCGAGCGGCTGGTGCCGCTCGCGGTGCTCTACGCCTGCCTTGCCGGAGTCGGCGTAGCGGCGGTTGCGCTTGGCCTGCTGCCGACGCCTCCCGGCGAACTGGTCCAGCGCTACCTGCGGCTGCCGGCCAGTTCCGTCAACGTCGGCATCGGGGTCGGCAGCTACCTGATCGCCGCCATCATCGTCGGCCTCATCGTCGGTGGAATCTTCGCCTACCGCACCCCCGGATTTCGCCGGTACGTCGGCGTGCTGTGGGACCTGGGCACCTTCTGGCCCAGAGCCGCGCACCCGTTCGCGCCACCGTGCTACGCCGAACGGGCCGTGCCCGAACTGACCTGCCGGATCACTCACCTCGTCGACTCCGGCAACGTGGTGGTGCTCACCGGACACAGCCACGGCTCCGTCCTGCTCGCCGCGACCGTGCTCCAACTGCCGCCACGGGTCGCCGACCGGATCGCCCTGCTCACCCACGGCTCGCCCCTTCGACGGTTGTACGCCCGACTCTTTCCCGCCTACGTCAGCGACGAGGTGATTCACGAGATCGCCGACCGGGTCGACTGGCGGTGGGTGAACCTGTGGCGGGACACCGATCCCATCGGCGGCCGCGTTTTCCCGACGCCGCGACCCGACGAGGCGTCCGACGCCGTCGGTCGAACGGCGGCGGTGGACCGCCGGCTTCGCGACCCACACGGCGTCACAGCTCCGGCCGGTGACGACGTCTCGCCCCCGATCAAAGGACACAGCCCCTACGAATCCGACAAGGCGTTCGATGAGGCGGTGCGTAGCCTTGCCGACCAGCTTCGCTGAGCAAGCGGTCGCGAGCAGGCTCCTCCGCGTCGCGCACAGCAGGGGACGCACGGCCGCCGCCACAATGACGTTGTTGACGATGGTCGCGGTGACGGTGCGGACGACTGCGAAGCCGGTCACGTCCACGGCGACCGCCGCGACGACACCGGCCAGGTCCAGGCCGAGCACCGCTGGGAGTTGGACGGACCGCGCGCGGGTCAGTCGTCTTCGGCACCGTCGAGCAGCGCGCGCCGCAGCGCCAGTCGGTGCTTCCGGCGGATCTCCGCCTCCCGGTACCGTCGGCGGTCCCCGTCGGTCTCCGGTAGCAGCGGCGGCACCGTCCGAGGCTGGCCGTCGTCGTCGATGGCGACCATGACCAGGTGGGCGGTGGCCACGTCGGTGGGCGGCACCGCGCGGTCCCACCGGTCGGCGGTCACCTTGACGGCCACCTCCATCGAGCTGCGGCCGGCCCAGGTGATCCGGGCGTCGACGTGCACGACGTCGCCGACCCGCACCGCGCGGAGAAACGCCGTCTCGTCGATGGCGGCGGTCACTGCCGGCCCGTCGGAGTGCCGGGCAGCGACCACACCGGCGACGGAGTCGATGAGGTTGAGGATCCGGCCGCCGTGCACGGTACCCATCAGGTTGGTGTGGTGCTGGTCCATGATCTGCGAAAGGGTCAGGTGCGACGCCGACGGCGCTCGGCCGGCGATGGTGGTGGTGTCGTGCACAGCGGTAGTCCGTCCCTCGGGAAACCACACCGCCGGGTCGCGGACACACGCTGGCGAGGGCCTGGCCGTGCGCCACACGCACGGCCCGTCACCCGCTCAGCCCACCCGCGAGGCCGACGGCAGCGCACACGGTTGTGTGCGCGGCACTGGCAGGTCTTCGGACTCGCGGGCCCGACCGGCTGCGCGCCGATCGCCTACTGGCCGTCGCTTCCCAGGCCACTGGCCCAGTGCTGATGACGGCGGTCGTTCCCACTCACCGCTGCGGGGCAGCCCCGGATTTTCACCGGGTTCCCTCTTACGACGCCCAGCCGGTCACGACGGGGCGAACCAGCGCCGTCGGCGAGCATAGCTGGCCAGGGAATGTGTCCACCCGCGGCGTCCTGCCGCGGCGACGGATGGCCTGATCGTCAACTTTTGCCATTTGAGGAAGAAGATCGTCACCCCTTGAAAAAAGTCTCGCGAGGGTGAGGATATCCAGATGCGTCGTCTCCCCCAGACTTGCGGGCGGGTGGTCTCGGGCCTCCTCGCGTTCCTCCTCGCCTCGGCGGTCGCCCTCCTCGCGTCCGCCCAACCCGCCGCAGCTCACGGGACCCTCGCCATGTCGACACCGGCGAGCGGCGCCACAGTGCGCGAGCCATTGACGTCGGTGCAGCTGTACTTCACCGAGAAGGCAGCCTCCAACGCGTTCTTCACGATCACCGCCCCGGGCGGCACCCGTGTCGACAACGGCTGGTCGTACGGGGAGCAGAAGCCGGTACGGGAGTACTTCCTGGTCAACGGGCAGTTCGAGCCACGGGAGTACACGACGGGGTTCCCCGCTGTGGTGTCCGTCGCCCACCTGCCCGCCAAGGGCCAGTACTCGGTGAGCTACCTGTCGGTCGCCTCGGACGGCGACACCGTGCGGGGCACCCTGACCTTCCGCTACGACGGGCGGGTGACGGCAGCGCCGACAGGGTGGAGCCCGCCGTCGACCCAACCGGACCCGGCGCTGGTGGCCGCCACCGAGCAGCACAGCACGTCCGGGCAGGCCTCGGCGGTGCCGACCACCGCTGACGATCCGTCGACGCCGCCGGCTGCGGCGGCCCCGTCGACCGGGTCGACCGAGGAGAGCGGTCCCGGGGCACTGGCCTGGGCTGGCTGGGCGGCGGCGGTCGGGGTGGTGGCCGGGTTCGTCGTCTGGCGTCGCCGATCCGCCGGCACACCCACCGGCCGGGGCCGTACCTCGGGGGCGACCTCCGGCCGACGCGGCGGTGGCGCCCGTACCCCGAACAGGGCCGGCACCGGCAGGACCGTCGGAGGCAAGGCTGCCGGTGACAAGACTGTCGGGGGCAAGGCCGGCGCTGACAAGACCGTCGGGGGCAAGGTCGGCGCGGCGACCGGCGTCGTCGCGCGTACCGCGAGCGACGAGCGGCGGCCCGGCACCCTGCCGGCGGCGCGCAAGGGCAACACTGTCGTCACGGCCCGCACGGGCGTTGCGGTCGATCGGACGCCTACCGATCAGGTGACCAAGGCCCTCGCCAGCACGGACGGCGAGCTGACTGTCGACCCCGGACCACGGCCCGACACGGACCTCGCCGCCGCGACGCCTGGGTCCCGGTTGAGCAACACCCACCTGGCGCTGCTCGTCGGCGGGCTGGTGATCGCTCTGCTGGCCGGGTTCGGGTTGGCCCGTATCGGCACCGCCGACGAGAGTCCGGCGACCGGCAACGCACGACCGTCAGCCGGCGGACCGCCCGACTCGGGCCAGGTGGGCTCCGCGACCGACGGGCACCAACACCCGGCCGGTACGGGGCCGCACACGCATCGGGGTGACGACGCGACGGGCGCGACGCTGGCGACCGGGACGACGGTCAGCGCCGGCGGGTACACCCTGCAACCGCTGGAGCGGTCCCAACCCCCTGGTGTACGCGGCGACTACCGGTTCCGCATCGTCGGGACCGACCGGCAGCCGGCAACGACCTTCGCGGTCGTCCACGACAAGCCGTTGCACCTGATCGTGGTGGGCCGCGACCTGGCCGGCTACCAGCACCTGCACCCGACGATGGCGCCCGACGGCACCTGGAGCGTCCCCCTGACGCTGGCCCGACCCGGCGGCTACCGCGTCTTCGCCGACTTCTCCGTCACCGCGGCCGACGGCAAGCAGCAGCCTCTCGTGCTGGGCGTCGACCACATCGTGCCCGGCGCGCACAACCCGACCGCGCTGCCGCCAGCGCAGTCGCAGGCGACGGCTGGTCCGTACGCGGTGTCGATGACCGGCACCCCGACGGTGGGGGTGACGGCGCCAATCCACTTCCAGGTCAGCGCCGACCCGACCGTACCCGCGCAGCTGGAGCGGTACCTGGGCGCGTACGGGCACCTGGTCGTCGTTCGTGAGGGCGACCTCGGCTACGTGCACGTCCACCCCGAGCAGGAGCTGGTCGACGGGACCGTCAAGTTCTGGCTGACCGCGCCGAGTTCAGGGCGGTACCGAGCCTTCTTCGACTTCCAGGTCGCCGGCACTGTGCACACCGGGGAGTTCACGATCAACGTGCCCTGAGTCCGGAACTTTCTCCCAGCTGCGGCCGACCAACCTCCCAGCAGCAACCATCGGAGGAATAACACATGCGCACCACCAGCCCGAACGCTTCACGCCGCCGCTCGGCCGCCGTCCTCGCCGCCGCGATCCTGACGGTGGGCGTCGCCGGCTGCGGCTCGTCCGACTCTCCGTCGACAGCTCAGGCGGGCCCGTCCGCGTCGGCCTCGGCCAACCCGGACGCTGGCGTGATCGGCATTCGTGACCCGTGGGTGAAGGCGGCTGACAAGGGCATGACGGCGGCCTTCGGGACCCTGGTCAACGACGGCGACACCGATGTCACGGTGACGAATGCCACGACCTCCCTGTCGCCGATGGAGCTGCACGAGATGGCCATGAAGGACGGCAAGATGGTCATGCAGGCCAAGCAGGGCGGCATCGTGATCAAGGCCAAGAGCACCCACGCCCTGGAGCCCGGCGGCGACCACCTCATGCTGATGAACCTCACCAAGCCCGTCCAGGCCGGCGACGAGTTGACCTTCACGCTGACCTTCGCCGACGGCAAGACCCAGCAGTTCAGCGCCGTGGCCAAGCCGTTCACCGGCGCGCAGGAGAGCTACGCCCCCGGGCACGGCGAGCCCATGCCCAGCATGAGCCCCACGCCGGGGACGAGCATGAGCCCGGCATCGTGACGCAGACGCCACAGGTCCGGCCGGTGAGCAGGCGTGGCCTGCTCACCGGCGGAGCCTTGGCCGCCGGCGGAGCACTGGCCGGCGGTGCCGCGATCGCCGCCACCCGTGTCGGGAGGACCGGACCACCATCGGCGACTGCCGCCGACACGACGCCAGTGGCGACGGTCGGCGGCCTGGTCGAGCCGTTCCACGGCGCCCGGCAGGCCGGGGTGGCCACCGAACCACAGGCGCACGCGTCGTTCGTGGCGCTCACAGTGCGGGCCGGCGTCGACCGGGCCGCCCTGGGTCGGATGTTGCGGTTGCTCACCGACGACGCCGCCCGGCTCACCCAGGGCCGACCTGCGCTGGCCGACACCGAGGCCGAACTCGGGCTGCTGCCGGCACGGCTGACGGTGACCTTCGGCTTCGGGCCGGGCCTCTACCGGGCGGCCGGCGTCGACGACCGCCGGCCGGCATCAGTCGCCGACCTGCCGTCGTTCCGCATCGACCGGCTCCAGCCGGCCTGGTCCGGCGGTGACCTGCTGCTCCAGATCTGCGCGGACGACGCGATCTCCGTCGCCCACGCCCAACGGGTCCTGATCAAGGACAGCCGACCGTTCGCCACGGTGCGGTGGGTCCAGCAGGGCTTCCGGCGCAGCCCCGGTGTCGAGCCGGGCGGCCACACCCAGCGCAATTTGTTCGGTCAGCTCGACGGCACCGCCAACCCCCGACCCGGCACACCGCTGGACACCGCGCTCTGGGCGCCGGACGGCCCGGCGTGGCTGCGCGACAGCACCACACTGGTGCTGCGGCGGATCAGCATGAACATGGAAACCTGGGACCTGCTCGGCCGGACCGACCGCGAACTCGCCGTCGGGCGACGGCTCGACACCGGCGCCCCGCTCACCGGCACCGCCGAACACGACGAACCCGACTTCGCCGCCACCGACCCGGACGGCCTCACCGTCATCCCCGACTTCTCTCACATGACCCGCGCCCACGTCACCGACGACCGGCTGAAAATCCTGCGCCGGCCCTACAACTACGACGGGGTGCCGACAGCCGAGGGGCACGCCGACACCGGCTTGATCTTCACGTCCTACCAGGCCGACATCGCCCGGCAGTACCTGCCCATCCAGCGCCGGCTGGCCGACCGGGACCTGCTCAACGAGTGGACCACGCCGATCGGGTCCGCCGTCTTCGCCATCCCGCCCGGATGTGAACCGGGTGGTTGGATCGGCGAGCAGGTGCTCGGATGACCGTGCCGCCGTCCCGCCCCACCGCCGTCCGGCTCGGCGCGGCGGTGCTCGCCGTGCTCGTGGCGGTGCTCATCCCCGCCAGCCCGGCCTGGGCGCACAACTCGCTCAAGACGGCCACGCCCGCTCGGGACGCGACGCTGCCGAGCGCACCGACCGAGGTCACGCTCGAATTCATGCAGCGACTCGACCCCGCGTTCACCACGATCGTGCTCACCGATGCCGCCAAGCGGAAGCTTCCCACCGGCGCACCGGTGGTCACCGGAGCGAAGAGCACGGTCCAGGTGACCGACACCCTGCCGAACGGGACATACACGGTCGCCTACCGGGTCGTCTCCGTCGACGGGCACCCGGTGCAGGGGTCCTATCCGTTCACTGTGGCCGATCCCACGTCCACCACCGCGCCGGCCGCCAACGTCAGCGCGTCAGCGCCCGCCGCCGCCGCAGTGGAGCCCGGCGGGCCGAGCGCCGGTGTACTCGTCGTCGCGGGTGCCGCGTTGGCCCTCCTCGTCCTGGTGGCGGCTGGGCTGCTGTGGCGGCGGGCGGCCCGGCGCTGATCCGACCCGCCCCCCGGCGGTCGGCTCGCCTCATCACCTCACCAAGCAAGGTCAACACGTGTCCGACACAGAACCACGGCAGTCCGCCATCGACGATCCGAGCGGTGCCCGCACCGTCGCCACCGCCTCGGTAACCCCGACCGCTCCAGCCCCGGCCGCCGGCCGGGACAGGGGTGCTTCGGGATCCGGCTGGTTGGTCACGGTCGCCGTCGTCGCGTCGGGGGTCACAGTGTTGGTGCTGGGCCTGCGGGTCGGGGGCGCGTTCACGGCCGCGATTCCGGGCCTTCCCGACGCGGGGCCGAGCACGACTCGGGCACTACCCGTGCTCCGGCTACTGTCCGACGGTCTCGCCACCGTCACCGTCGGCATGCTGGTGACCGCCGCGTTCCTGCTGCCCGGCGACGGACGCAGTGTCTCGCCGCACGGCTACCTGCTCCTGCGACGGGCCGGTGTCGCCGCGCTCGGTTGGTCGGTGACGGCGCTGTCAGTGATGGCGCTGACCGCCTCGGACCTCCTCGGACAACCACTGACGACGCTCGGGCCCGCGACGGTCGTCAGCTTCGCCACCACCATCTCGCAAGGCCAGTCGCTCACGTTGCAGGCCGCACTGGCCCTGACCGTGGCACTGCTGGCCCGATCCGGAGTGTCCCGTGGGCTCGCCGCGACCGTCGCGGTCCTGGCCCTGGTGGCGGTGCTACCCCCGGCCTTCACCGGGCACTCCGCCGGGGCCGGCAACCACCAGATCGCCGTCACCAGCCTGGCCCTGCACATCCTCGCCGCCGCAGTGTGGATCGGCGCCCTCATCGCCCTGCTGGTGGTACGACGCAGTCGACTGCTGGCCGACGCCACCGCTCGGTACAGTCGCCTCGCCCTGGGCTGCTTCGTCGCCGTGTCGGTCAGCGGGGCGACCAACGCCGCCGTCCGCCTCGGGTCGGTCGACCAGCTTTGGCACTCCCGCTACGGCTGGTTGGTGCTCGGCAAGCTCGCCGCATTGCTGGTCCTCGGCACGCTCGGGGCGATACACCGCTACCGCGCCCTGCCGGCGTTGCGCGCCGGAAGGCGATGGGCGTTCGGCCGACTGGCCACCGGTGAACTGATCGTGTTCGCCGCCACCGTGGGGTTGGCGGTGGCGCTCTCCCGCAGCCCCACTCCGGTCGCCGAGGCCGGCACCGACGCCGACCCGATCACCGAACTGCTCGGCTTCCCGATGCCCGCCGCACCCACTGCGGGCAACCTGCTCGGGCAGCCGCTGCCGGACATGTTCTTCTTGACCCTCTGCGTTCTCGGCATCGGCGGTTATCTGGCCGGCGTGCGACGGATGCATGTCGGCGGACACCGCTGGCCGCTCACCCGGACGGCACGTTGGGTGGGCGGGCTGCTGCTGCTCGCCGCGACCACCAACCTCGGTGTCGCCCGCTACGCGTACGTGCTGTTCAGCGCGCACATGGCCCAGCACATGGTGTTGTCGATGCTGGTGCCGATCCTGCTGGTCGGCGGCGCACCGGTCACCCTCGCTCTGCGCACCCTGCGTCGACCGGCCGATCCGGGGGTACGCGGTGCCCGGGAGTGGCTGCTGATCGCGGTGCACAGCCGGCTCACGAAACTGCTCACCCATCCGCTCGTCGCGCTGGGCATCTACGCCGCCAGCCTGTTCGGCCTGTACTTCAGCGACCTGCTCGGCGTGCTGATGCGCTCCCACCTCGGTCACCTCGCGATGCTCACCCACTTCGTGGTCGCGGGCTATCTGCTGTTCTGGGTGCTCATCGGTGTCGACCCGGGCCGCCGCCGCCTCCCCCATCCCCTGCTGGTGATCATCCACCTGGCGTCGATGATGGCGCACGGCTTCTTCGGCCTGGTCCTCATGCAGACGACCACCGTCATCGCCCCCGACTGGTACCTCGCCGTGCACCCCACCTGGGCGTCGTCGCTGCTGTCCGATCAGAAGCTCGGCGCCGGCATCGCCTGGGCGTTCGGCGAGCTGCCCGCCGTCGTCGTCATGATCGTCCTGATTCGCCAGTGGATTCGCGCCGACCAGCCCTGAGACTTCGGGGACCCGATCTTTCACTGCCCGGGGAACCACCGGCGTCTCTCCCCCGACTACCAGTCAGGGCCGACGCGACACCTCAACGGGCGACCAGACCAGTACGGGAAGCACATTCGTGGTTCTCGACTCTTCCGATCGGATCACTATGTCTCTCACCGAACTGTCCAGCACGTCGACGCCGGAACCCTCCACGACCGCCGAGAAACCGGCCCGGTCGGCCCGGCGCACGTCGCCGTTCGGCGCGCTGCTGCTGCGGCTGCACTTCTACGCCGGCATCCTCGTCGCCCCGTTTCTGGTCGTCGCCGCACTGACCGGCCTGGCCTACACCACAACCCCGCAACTCGACACCATCCTCTACGGCGACCAGCTGACAGTCGCCCAGATGGGTGACCGTCAGCTCCCGCTGGCCGAGCAGATCGGGGCCGCGCGTAACGCGCACCCCGACGGCAGCATCACCACGGTGCAACCCGGCGACGGCGACCGGACCACGAAGGTGGTGTTCTCCCTTCCCGCGCTCGGCGAGAATCAGCACACCGTCTACATCAACCCGTACACCGGCGAGTCCCAGGGGCAGCTCACCACCTGGTTCGGGTCCACGCCGATCACCACCTGGCTGGACGACCTGCACCGCCACCTGCACCTGGGCCCTGTGGGCGAGCACTACTCCGAGCTGGCCGCGAGCTGGCTGTGGGTGATGGCGCTCGGCGGGGTCATCCTCTGGTGGCGTCGACGCGGCGCCGCCAGAGCCGCCGTCCGACACCTGCTCGTGCCGGACCTGTCCACGGGTAAGGGCGTCCGCCGTACCCGGGGATGGCACGCCACCACCGGCATCTGGCTCACCGTCGGACTCCTCTTCCTCTCGGTCACCGGCCTGACCTGGTCCCGCTACGCCGGCGCGAACTTCGCCGCCGGCCTCGACGCGCTGAGCGCCCGCACTCCGGAGATCTCCACCAGCCTCACCGCCGGTCCCCCCGCCCCCGCCGAGACCGGCGGGGGCCACGAGCACGGCGCCGCCGGGGCGGGCGGGGTCGTCGAGTCGGCGGCCTTCGATCGGGTCCTGACGGTCGCTCGCGGCGCGGGCCTTTCCGGCCCGGTCGAGATCACTCCCGCGCCGGAGCCGGGCTCCGCCTGGACGGTCACGCAGGTCGACAACACCTGGCCGGTCAAGAAGGACCGTATCGCCGTCGACCCGGCCTCCGACACGGTCACCGCCCGCAGCGACTTCGCCGACTGGCCCCTACTGGCCAAACTGAGCGGCCTCGGCATCCAGGCCCACATGGGGATCCTCTTCGGCCTGGTCAACCAGATCCTGCTCGCCGCGCTCGCCCTCGGCCTGCTCTGCGTCATCTTCTGGGGCTACCGCATGTGGTGGCAGCGCCGCCCCACCCGCGCCGACCGCCGGGCGATCGCCGGCACCCCGCCGGCGCGCGGCGGCGTACGCGGCCTGCCACTGTGGGCGCTGCTGATCGGCGTACCGGTGACCGTGGCGATCGGCTGGGCGCTGCCCCTGTTCGGGCTCACACTGCTCGCCTTCCTCGTCATCGACGTGGTGGTGGGCGCGATGTCTCGACGCCGACGACCCACAGCGGCTCCCACCTCCCCGGCACCGGCGGGGAGCTGATCCACCGGTCCGGCCGTCCGTCCTCCGACGGACGGCCGGACGCCTCGCTCAGATCACTACCTGTTTGGTGTTCGGCAGGCTGTCGACCATCGACGTCTGCACGTTGATCGTGTCGGCGATGACCTCGTGTGGCGTGTTGGCCAACCACTGCATCACCGAGATGTCCTCGAACCGGGGATGGCGGAACATCTCCAGGAACACCAGTGGCTCGTCGCCGGTGTTCTCGATGTAGTGGCCGTACGCGAAGGGGACGTAGCCCACGTCGCCGGCCTGGAAGTCGAACGTCCGCGCGGCGGCCTGGGAGGCGAAGACGCCCATCCGCCCGGTGCCGGAGATGTAGTACTGCCACTCGTCGGTGGTGGGATGCCAGTGCAACTCGCGCATCCCTCCCGGCTCGACCTCCACCAGGGCCGCGGCGGTGGTCACGGAGGCGGCGAAGTTGGTGGAGTCGGTGATCCGGACCGTTCCGCCGCGGAAACGCTGCGGGGTCTGCGCGAGCATGCGGTGCTTGAAGCTTCGTGGGATATCGCCGGTCGGGCTGACCACCCGGTCCTGTTGCAGGGGTGGTGGGACGTCGCCCTGGAAGATGTACTTCTCCCGCTCGGGCAGGTTCTCCATCTGTTCCAGCGTCCAGCCGAAGTTCTTGGCCAGGACGTGTCGAGGGGTGTGTGCGAAGAAGTCGCTGAGCAGGAACGTGTTGTTCTCCGAGAACATGCCGTCGTCGAAGACCAGCAGGAACTGCGCTCCGTCTCCCAACGCCTGGATGTTGTGCGGCACGCCCTGCGGAAAGAACCACAGGTCGCCCGCCTTCACGTCCTCGATGAAGTTGCGGCCCTCGTGGTCGACGGCGCTGATCCGGCAGCTGCCGCTGAGCATGTACGCCCACTCCGACTGCTGGTGCCAGTGGATCTCCCGGTACGCGCCCGGCTCGAGACCGAACTGGACGCCGGACAACTGACTGGCGATCGGGAGGTCTCGGCTGGTGACCTCCCGGGTCCAGCCGCCCTTCTCCACCCGGGTGTGCGCCTGGGAGAACGAGAACTTCAGGTTGGGCACCAGCCGGCTGTCGGTCGTCGGCGGAACCAGGAGGTCCGGGTTCTGCCGCTCGAGCTCGACGTTGCGGCCCGCGAAGGGCGCGGCGCCCTGGTCGCCGCGCCGCGGCTGAGGATCGCTGTTCGCCATGATCGCTGTCTCCTCACTCGGGTCGGATCGGGTGGGGCGCGGGAACGGATCCGCCGCGCAGCCGTAGCCGGGACGAGATCCCCAGCAGGGCATGCAGTCCGGGCCAGCCGTACTGGACCGCGATCGCGACCGGAACCGCCGCCGCGGTCGCCATCAGCACCAGGCGGGTCCACGCCGGAGCGTGACCACCCGCCCCGGTGCCGGCGTAGAGAACGAACATCAGCAGTACGACCCGGAGCCGACGCAGACCGGGGAGTTCGGTGAGCTGGGCCATGATTCGATGATCGGCACCGGATACCGCTCGTCGCATCACGTGATCGCGCCATAACCACGGGTCAAATCCCGGACGGCACTGGCCATTCCGCGCAATCCCGCCGGTTCGTCGATCTGGTCGCCAGTACCTGCCGGCATGGCTAGGCTCGGTCGCAGGACGGCCTTTCGACGCGCCTGGTAACAACCGGGGAGAACGCCATTGTCCGAATCACCCTTCAACGCCGGAACGCTCCCGGCCGACGACATCGCCACCGACGCCGAGCAACGACGGCACCGGCTGTTCGCCACGACGGACCAGCTCCGACTCGCCGGACGCGGGATGGAGGCGCTGCACGTCCTGGCGGCGGAGATCGCCACGAGTCGCGGCGGCGAACGCCACCGCGCCCTCCTGCTCGGTCGCCTGGCGCAGGTCGTGGCACTGGAGCAGCCGACCATCGCCCTCGCCGGTCTCCGGGAGGCGCTGAACCTCCGACTGGACGCCGGCAGCCGCGGCACGGTGCTCGCCCTGGTGGCCACGATCGCGGCCCGCACGGGACATCCGGACACCGATGCCCTGCTGCGCGATGCGGGCACCGCGCACGCCGCGTCGGGTGACCCGGCGTCCGCCCGTCACCTCGCCCTCGGCCGGGCCGCCCGCTCGCTCGCGCACGGTGATCTGCCGGGAGCCCAGGCCGTGCTGGCGGCCCTGGATCCGGACTCCTGGGCGGCACGCGCCGACGCTCCGTCCATCCGAGCGGAACGGATCCTGGTGCAGCTCGGCCTGGGCCGGCACCAGGACGCCCGGACCGCGACCCACCAGGCGCCCGGCGAGACCGAGCTCACCGGGCTGACCGCGCTGAACTGCCTGCGCATGGTGGCCGTGGGAGAGCTGCCCGAGGCGGCAGCGTTGGCCGTCACGACGCTCAGCTCCGGCCCGGCGGACCTCAGTAAAGAGGTCCGTGCCCTGTTGGTCGCGGTGATCGGCGAGGTCCGCTACCGCCGTGGCGAACACGACGACGCCCGCGCAATCCTCCGCACCTGCCTCGGCGAGGACAGGTGGCCCGACCGTACGATGTGGACCTTCGCGTTCTGCGTGGCGGTGCGCGACAGCGCCCTCAGCGTGCCGGCCGGCCTGCTCACCACTGTCGTCGCCGACCTGCACCGGTCGGTCCGGTCACTCCTGCCCGTGCCGCATTTCGGCCCCCGACTGGTACGCGCGGCGGTGGCGGCCGACGACACCCGGGCCGCCCGCCGGGTCACCGAACTGGTCGAGCTGGTCTCCACCCGTACTCCGGTGCCGCTGTGGCGTGCGCTGGCCGACCAGAGCCGAGGGTTGCGCGACGGCGACCCGGACGCCCTCCGGTCGGCGGTGGACCAGCTGCGCACCACCGCCGCCCGGCCGGCGCTGGCCGACGCGTTGCTCGACCTCGCGAACAACCCCCGGACGCGATCCGGGGAGGCGCGCGATGCCACGCACGAGGCGGCTGCCCTCTACGCCCGGATCGGCGCCCCCGGCGACCAGGCGATCGCGGACCGGCGCTGCGCCGACCTCGCCGCCCGCCCGCATCGCCGGCCGTCGATCGACGAGCCGCCAAGCCGGGGCATCGACGCGCTCACCCCCGCCGAGGAGCGGGTGGCCGAGATGCTCGCCTCCGGCGCCACGAAGAAGGAGGCGGCCAGGAGCCTCTTCGTCTCCTTCCACACCGTGGACACGCAACTCCGCTCCATATATCACAAGCTGGGCATTCACAATCGGATGCAGTTGGTGCGGGCCTGGGAACGCACCGGACGATAATCGGCCAATGACCACGCCAGCCGACCTGACCCCGCTCGCCGAGGCCGTGGAGTGCGAATTCATGCACTCCTACGAGTCGCACGCGCCCGGGCCCACGTACACCGATCTCGGGATCGCGACCACCCGCGTCGGCGGCGGTGTCGCCCTCGCCATGCGCAACGACCCCTCCGGCGGGTACTGGAGCAAGGCCCTCGGCTTCGGCACCACCGAGCCGTTCACCGTGCAGATCCTGGATCGCGTCCTCGACTTCTACCGGGAGCAGGGCGTCGACCAGGCAGTGCTCCAGCTCGTTCCGTCGGTGCTGCCCGCGGGCTTCGACGAGGTCGCCGCCGCCCGCGGGCTTGAGCCGGGAAGCACCTGGATCAAGCTCGCCGCCCGACCCGAGGACGTCACCGCCGCGCAGACCCGTCTGCGCGTCGCACCGGTGCCGGCCGCCGAGGCGCAGCGCTGGGCCGACGTGCTGCTCGCCGGGTTCGGCATGCCGACCGGTGGGCTCACCGACATGCTGGCCGCGACGGTCGGCCAGCCGACGTGGCGACCGTACGCGGCCTGGGACGACGGCGAACTGGTCGCGGGCGGCAACCTGTTCCTGCACGGCGAGGCCGCGTCGCTCAACGCCGCCGCGACGGCCGCCGGGCACCGCGGCCTCGGGGCGCAGTCGGCGCTGATCGCCGCCCGCGCCCGAGCCGCCGCCGAGGCGGGATGCCGGTGGCTGTTCGCCGAGACCGGCAAGCCCGCGCCCGGTCAGCAGAACCCGTCGCTGAACAACCTGCGCCGGGCCGGGCTGGTGCCGCTCTACGAACGCCGCAACTGGGTCTGGCGAGCAGCTTCCTGAACCGGATTACTTCTCGCTGTCGAGCAGCGCCATCATGGCTGTCGCGTACCGCTGGCCGGAGGCGGCGCCGGCCGGCACGGCACGCTCGATCTCGTCCAACGCGTCCTGGTCGAGCACCAGGTCGACAGCGGCCAGCGACTCGGTCAGCCGGTCGCGCCGCCGCGCACCGACCAACGGCACGATCTGTTCGCCCTGCGCCGCCACCCAGGCGATCGCCACCTGGCTGGTGGTGCCGCCCAGCCGCTGCGCGACCCGGCCGAGCGCCTCCACCAGGCGCAGGTTGGCGGCCAGGTGCTCGCCCTGGAAGCGTGGGCTGTTCGCTCGGAAGTCCGTGCCGGTCAGCGCACGGTCGGCAGACCAGTGGCCGCTGAGCAGACCTCGGGACAGCACCCCGTAGGCGGTCAACCCGATGCCCAGCTCCCGCAGCGCCGGCAGGATGGTGGCCTCCGGGCCACGGGAGAGCAGGGAGTACTCGATCTGGACGTCGCTGATCGGCGCCACGGCCGCGGCCCGGCGGATGCTGTCCGCGCCGACCTCGGAGAGCCCGATGTGCCGGATGTAGCCGGCCTGCTGCATCTCGAGCAGCGCGCCCACTGTCTCCTCGATCGGCACCTGCGGGTTCAGCCGCGACGGTCGGTAGATGTCGATGTGGTCGGTGCCCAACCGCCGCAGCGAGTACGCCAGCCGGTCCTTCACCGCCGCCGCCGACACGTCGTACGGTGCCGCCTGGAAGCCGCCGTCCGGTGTCCGGCGCGCGCCGAACTTCACGCTGAGCACCACCTCGTCGCGGCGACGCTCCCGCAGCACCCGGCCGATCAGCAGCTCGTTGTGACCCGACCCGTAGAAGTCCGCTGTGTCGATCAGGTTCACACCGGCGTCGATCGCCGCGTGCAGCGTCGCGATGCTCTCCGCCTCGTCGGCCGGCCCGTACAGGTCGGACATGCCCATCGCGCCGAGCCCGATGGTCGACACCTCCGGCCCGGAGGCACCCAACCGTCGCCGTCGTAGACCCGTCATGTCCCTCGTCTCCTTCGGTCGTCGTCGCGGTGCGTCGTGGTGTCCGGGCACCGCTGTGTACGCTGTGTCCATATAAGCAGTAAGTAGACACCGTGTCCATATAACCGGGAGGACCAGTGGCCGAGTTCACGCCGGATGCCCAGACGCCAGTGCGCCGTGGTCGCGGCCGGCGGCCCGCCGATCAGGTACGCGCGGAGATCCTCACGGCCGCCGGTGAACTCCTGCTGGCCGAGGGCATGGCCGGCTTCACCATCGAGAAGGTCGCCTCCCGCGCCGGGGCCAGCCGCATGACCATCTACAAGTGGTGGCCCTCCAGGGGCGCGCTCGCCCTGGACGGCTACTTCACAGTCGTCGCGCCCACACTGGCCTTCGCCGACACCGCCGACATCGTCGCCGACCTGACCAACCAGCTCGTCGCCTTCGTCCACCTCGTGCGGGACACCACCGCCGGGCGGGTCATCAGCCAGCTCATCGGGCAGGCCCAGACCGACCCGGAACTGGCCGCCGCCTACCGCGAGCGCTACTCTGGCCCCCGCCGGGCCCTCGCCGTCGAAACCCTCACCCGGGCCATGGCCCGGGGGCAGCTACGCCCCGACATCGACAGCGAATCCGTCGTCGACCAACTCTGGGGCGCCTGCTACCACCGGCTTCTCATCGCCGACCTGCCGCTCACCGAGGACTTCGCCCGCACCCTGGTCGACAACCTCATCCGCGGACTGCGCTGACGCCGCCCGCGACCTCACTCGGGCGGCTTGGCCCCCGACTGCTCGCTGACCATGTACGCCGCGTACCAGTCGGGCCAGTTGTCGTCATGCTCGCCCGTACGTTTCTCGTGCTCACCGTGGGCTGCGGCCGCGCGTCGAAGTGCGCTCGCCAGATCGCTCGTGGAGCCGAACGACGTGAGACCACCCTCGATGCGTCCGGGAAGCCTGGTGGTGATCTCCTGCATCAGCCAGGTGTTGCCGTCCGGGTCGCGCAGCGTGGCGCGCGAGAAGTAGCTGCGCCGTTGCGGATCCGGCCCGTCGACCGGGCCGTCCGGGCTGACGTGGAAGACGTCGCCGACCTCGACACCGGCGGCGACGAGGGTGTCGTGGGCCGCCTCGATGTCGGACACGATCAGGTACGCCATGGCCGAGCCGGGTGCCGCCGACGTGAGCCCGGGACCGAACTGTACGGAACAGGCGGAGCCGTGCGGCGTCAGCTGGACGATGCCGGGCGGGGTCTGGTCGAGCCGCCACCCGAGCCGTTCGTAGAACGCCTTCGCCCGGTCGACGTCTGACACCGGGATGACGATCACCTCGAGCTTGACGTCCAGGCTCTCGATGCGCGAGGTCGCACTCGCGTCGCCCTGGGCCACCTTCGGGGTCATCTCCGCACCTCCCTTTCTGATCATCACGCTGCTGCTTGTGTGAGTGCTCGGCGCCGGCTTCCCGGCATCAGCCCGGCGCCGTCCTGGTGGCCCTGCGTACCCCCAACAGGGCGACCAGAGCGAGGAGGATGACGGCGACGGAGTACTCGTCGGCGGTCCGCGGCAGACCGCCGGCGTAGACCACGAGGAAGCCGGCGATCACAGTGGGGAGGCCGAAGCCGACGTAGCAGACGACGTAGAGCACTGACAGCACGCTGGCGCGTTGGTGCGCCTCGACCAGCGGCATGACCGTCTTGAGGCTGCCCTGGAAGCCGCTGCCGAAGCCGACGCCCCCGAGCGCGAGGCCGACGAAGAAGCCCGGGATGGACTGCGCCATGACCGCCACCAACGTGACGATCATGCCCAGGATGAGCGCGACGATTCCGGTCAGGATCACTGTCCGCGCGGCGGTGTTGCGCAGCACCAGCACGGCGATCGACCCGAAGACGGCGAAGACGAAGAGGACCAGACCGCCGATCACGATCGACGTGTTCATGAGGCTGCGGATCAGCGCCGGGCCGAGCGCGCCGAAGAACCCGGCCAGCGCCCAGACCGCGAAGAGCACCGGGACGACGACCAGGACCGGCTTGCGCACCGAACGGGGCAGCGCGACGTCCGGCCGGAGGCTGCGTCGGGCCCCGGCCATCGGGCTGACCGTCTCCGGCATCAGAGCGACTCCGCCGGCCTGGATCAGCAGGATCACGAGCACCACGACGTACACCAGTCGCGTCGGCGCGGGCAGGAACTGGATGAGCAACGCCGAGAGCAGGGCGCCGCTTCCGGTGCCGATACCGGGGGCGAGGGAGTTCGCGAGCGTGCCCCGGGCCCGGTCGATGTCGAGCATGGCGGCGCCCACGGCGCCGGTGGCGGCGCCGGCTGCCAGCCCCTGCACGAGGCGGGCGACCAGCAGGGACGGAACGCCGTTGGCGAAGATGAAGACGACCAGCGCGAGCATCTGCACGGCGATCGCGACGGCCAGGACCGGTCGCCGACCGACGTGGTCGGACAACCTGCCGAACGTGAGCAGCGACGCGAGCACGGCGAGGGCGTAGACGGCGAACACCACTGTGGTGGTGACCGGCGAGAAGTGCCAGCGTTCCTGGTACAGACCGTAGAGCGGGGTCGGGGCCGCCGACGCGGCCAGGAACGACACCAGGATCGACGCCAGCAGCACCAGGGAGACCGTCGGTGTGAGTCGGGCCTTCCCCGCGATCGGCATGTCGGTGCTCCTCGGCTGCGTGAAAGGGCGGTCAGCCTGGGCGTTCCGCCGGCCCCCGGGGCCACGGCGGCGTACCCGGTCGGCGCCGGCACATGCCAGCTCAGCCCTCGGTGTCCTGGCCGGTCGCCGGGAGGCTCGCCACGCCACGGGCCAGCGCGTCCCGGAAGTCGCGGTACCGGTCGGGGCCGAGCATGTCGGCGAGTTTCTGCTCGATCAGGTGCACGTAGCCGTCGGAGGCCGTCATGAAGCTGAGGCCCCGATCCGTCGGCACGATCAACTTTGCCCGGCGGTCGGCCGGGTCGGGCGTACGCCGGACGTAGCCCAGCCGTTCCAGCTCGTCGAGGATCGCGCCCATCGTCTGCTTGTTGCGGCCGGCCAGCCGGGCCAGCTCGCCGGGGCGGGTGCCCTCGGCGTCCAGGTACGCGAGGACCGCCCCGTGGCGGGGCCGGACGTCGTCGAACCCCTGCTCCGCCGAGCGTCGAAAGATCTCCCGCTGGACGCGCGCGGAGAGCTGCACGGCCAGGATCCCGAGGTCGGGGTCCTGCACCTTCAGTGTGCTGCGCTTCATAGTTTGGTCCAATCATTGGACGGTACAACTTATGGACTATATCGTCGCTGGCGGCGACCGTGGTCCGACCTCGGTGCGCCTGACCGAGAGGATGACCATGACCATTCTGATAACCGGGGCAAATGGCACCGTGTCGCGGGAGGTGCTGCGGGAGCTGGCCGGCAAGCAGCCGGTCCGCGCCCTCGTCCGGGACGCGTCGCGCACGCCAGGGATCAACGGGGTCGAGTACGTCGTCGGCGACCTGGACTGCCCCACCACACTGACCCCGGCGTTCGAGGGTGCGACGACGCTCTGGCTGCTGATGCCGATGGGCCCACTGGCACCGAGCCAGAGCATGAACGCGGTGTGGGCGGCCCGGCAGGCCGGGGTACGGCACATCGTCCGGCTCTCCGCGATCGGCGCCGCGCACGACGCGCCCACCCGCAACGGCCGCCTGCACGCGCTCTCCGACGCGGAACTACAGGAGTCGGGTATCCCGTGGACCATCCTGCGCCCGAGTTTCTTCATGCAGAACCTGCTCGGCGCCAAGGCCGGTGAGCACCTCTACGGCCTCTTCGGTGACTCGCGGGTCGGCCTGATCGACGTCCGGGACATCGCCGCCGCCGGGGCAGCGATCCTCGCCGCGCCTGAGCAGCACCAGGGCAGGATCTACACGCCCACCGGCCCGGAGAGCATCACGCTCGACCAGGCAGCCGACGGCATCGCCCAAACCCTCGGCGAGCCGGTGCGCTACGTGCCGCAGAGCGCGGAGCAGGTACGCGACAGCCTGCTCCAGGCCGGCCTCGACCAGTGGTCGGCCGAAGTCCTCGCCGAGTACCGGGTCGCCTACGGCTCCGGATGGGGCGACTTCACCAACGACCATGTCGAGCGGATCGTCGGCCGGCAGCCGCGCACCTTCGCCGAGTTCGCCCGCGATCACCGCGAGCACTTCGCCGGCGTCTGATCCGTCGACAACTCGGCGCGGTGCCCTCCGGCGCGACTCCGCCGGAGGGCACCGCCGTGCGTACCCGGCCGGTGCCCCTACAGCTCGGGGTGGCCGAAGAGCCCCGGTAGCCCACCGCTGTGCAGAAAGACGACGCGGTCGCCGTGCGGAAAGCTGCCGGCCAGCAGCCCTGCCATCGCCCGACCGGTGTACGTCGGGTCCAGGAAGACCCCCTCCGTACGCGCGGTCACCTCCAGCGCCGTCCGGACGGCGTCGGTCAGCGTGCGGTATCCCGCGCCCACCTGGGTACCGTCGATCCGCAGCGCGTCCGGCTCTACCTCGCCCACGAGCAGCCCGGCGACCGTCGCCCGCGGGTCCGGCACGGCGCCGACATCCACGCCGATCACCCGCTGCGCGCCCAACTCCCGCACCAGGCCGGCCATCGTCCCGCCGGAGCCGAGCGCCACCACGACCTCGACCCCGTCCGCGTCCGCGTCCGACAACTGGGCCCGCAGTTCCCGACCACAGTCCACATAACCCTGGACCGACGCGGGAGCGGTGCCGCCGAACGGGATGACGTACGCCGACCGTCGCTCCGCCTCGGCCGCCACCACCTCGGCGAGCGGACGGTCCCCGCTCCAGACGATCTCCGCGCCGGCGAGTCCGTCGAGCAGCAGGTTGCCTCGTCGACGCTCCGGGGGCGGGCCGGCGAGCACCAGCACGCAGGAGAGGCCGAGCCGCGCGGCCGCAGCGGCGGTGAGCCGGGCGTGGTTGCTCTGCGGCGCCCCCGAGGTGATCAGCGTGGTGGCACCGTCGGCGACCGCCTGCGCGCAGGTGTACCGGAGTTTGCGGATCTTGTTGCCGCCCCCGCCGAGGCCGGTGAGATCGTCACGCTTGAACCAGAGTTCGGCCAGCCCCAGCCGGGCGGCGAGCCGCGGCGCGGCCTCCAACGGCGTCGGCCAGGTACCGAGGGGAACGGGTGTGATCATCCAATCAGCTAAGCACCCCGCGCCCAGGCGGCTGCCCGGGGCAGCGGACCGACGTCTGAGTGGCGACCGGGACGGAGCGCCGCGTGCCGCTGCCCGGGTCCCGCCCCGTCGCGGGCGGCGAGCACGTCGGCCACCGCCCCGGTGGCGAACGCGTAGATCGTCTTGTGCAACACGTCGATGGCGAGTTCGGGGCGGGGCCAGGTCAGTGGGGGCGCCCCCACGCCGGTGGCGTTCTCCAGGATCTGGTCGTTGGTGAGGCGCACCGCCGTGAACATCGTCGAGGCCCAGGCGCCACGCAGCCCGGCCTGCGCCATGACGCTGCGCAGCACGCCGACCAGCGCGCCCTGGCCGTAGTGCATCGCCAGGTTCTGCCACCGGGGCTGCTGCCCGGGGGTTTCCGGCAGGCCGGTCAGCCTGGCCAGAACCCGGGCCGGCACGTAGGAGTCGGGCCGACCGGTCACCCGCTGTTCGACCTTCTCGGCGGCAGTCATCACCGCCGCCCCGGCCAGACCCGCCGCCAGTCCCTGCCACACCGCTCTCTTCAGCATGTGCGGGCCCTACCCTGCGGGCGGTCACCTACACCCCGGATGCCGCTGGCCGACGCGCTGCCACTCGGCGGGTGGTGGGTTGGTTTGACCCCGAACACGGCGGGTAGGGTCCTTGTCGGGTCAAGACACGCGCCCTCCAAGTGGTCAACCTCGCCTCGGCACGCACGCGGCGGGGGGCCACCCTCGTCGAGGGCGGAGGCATCGCGTGACCGACCAGCATCCCCTACTCCGGTCTCCAGGACCCGACCCGCAGTACGGCCCGGACCGGCCGATCATGTCGCTGTCGTTCAACCAGGACGGCGCCGGCAGCCAGATCAGGGTCGTCGGCGAGGTCGACATGAGCAACGCCCACCTGCTCACCGAGCTGGTGGAGTTCCTCTGCCGCACACCCACGCCGCTGGTTGTCGTCGACCTCTCGGCGGTCCGCTTCTTCGGCGCGCACGCCGTCAGCGCCCTGCTCCACGCCGGTCACCTGGTAGCCCAGGTCGGGGGTCGGCTGACGCTTCGTGATCCCTCGCCGTTCGTCCTCCGGGTGCTCGGCGTCGCCGGGGTGCTGGGGCGCCTCAATCTTCACGGCACATCCCTGTCGACCGGTGCTCGCCTCAGCGGCGTCGTTCCACCCCTGCCCCGCCGTGCCGCACCGCCGCACAAGACTCTCGGCCCCTCCGTCGCCGCCCAACGGTAGGCGGCGAGCGGCCACCGTCCCCCCGACAAGGAGAGACATGTTCAATCCGTTGGACCACAAAGGAATCGCACTCGAGAACCAGATCCGCAACTGGCGTGAACTGAATGTCGAGCCGATCGACCCGGAGGCGGTGGACCCGTACACCCGGTGCCGGATCATCACGATGAACGGCATCGAGGTCGAGGCGATCAACTTCTCGCACCAGTTCGCCCGGAACTGCCCCGACCAGGAGGTCCGCCGACAGCTCGCCTACGTCCGGTACCTGGAGAGCCAGCAACAGCGGGTGGTGAACTGGCTGCTCCCCGGTGTCGCCAGTGTGCTGGAGACGACGCTCGGCTACGAGCAGGTGGCCGTCGACCTCACCGCCTGGGTGGCCCGCCACGAACCCGACCCCTACCTCAAGCAGGCGTACGAGTTCGGCGTGCTGGAGGACTTCGACCACCTTTACCGCTACGCCAACCTCTACGAGATGGTCGAGCGGCGCAAGGCGGAGAAGATCGTCGACGGGCTCACCGAGGTCATGCCCGGTCGACCGACGGTCCAGGAGCACCGGCATCCCTTCGACGAGGTCCGCACCCCGTACGACCGCAACTCGGTGGACCCGCGCTCGAAGCTGCACGCGTTGACGATCCTGTCAGCCGAGCAGCAGGTGATGTTCTACTACATGAACGTCGGCCCGCAGTACATGGAACCGATCGCGCGCCAGCTCTACCAGGAGATCAGCCTGATCGAGCAGGAGCACGTCACCCACTACGAGTCACTGCTCGACCCGGGTGAGAACTGGTGGGAGCGGCTGCTCACCCACGAGTACAACGAGTGCTGGCTCTACTACTCCTTCCTCCAGCAGGAGAGCGACCCCCGGATCAAGGCGATCTGGGAGCTGCACCTGCAGATGGAGCTGGCCCACCTCCAGCAGGCCGCCGACCTGCTACGCCGCCACGACGGCCGGGAGCCGGAGGAGATCGTCGGCAGCGTCGGCCTTCCCGAGCCGTTGACCTTCGAGCCCAACAAGGACTACCTGCGTCACCTGCTGGCCACCCAGATCGACGCGACCAAGCTCGGCGAGGGTTACGTCACCGAGGCCCACGAGCGCTTCGAGTGGATGCAGCAGCAACTGCACGACGGCCAGCAGCCGCCGAGCGAGCAGGTCATCGACATGCACCGGGAGCGCTTCGGCGACGAGTACCGCATCGAGACCGAGGGTCCGCACCCGGTCGAGTCCCTGCGCACCAAGGGAGGCAGCCATGCCTGACACCGACACCCCGGCCACCCCAGGGCCCGAGGAGGACGTCGTCGACCTGCTGCTCGCCCAGCACGCCCAGATCGAACAGCTGTTCCTGCTGGTCGTCGGCGGCACCGGCGACACCCGACGCGACGCCTTCGACGATCTGGTCAAACTCCTCGCCGCACACGAGACCGCCGAGGAGGAGGTCATCCACCCCCTCGCCCGGACGCTGCCCGGCGGGGGCGGTGACGCCATGGTCGACACGAGGAGCGCTACGAGTTTCCTCAGCTTCGCCAGCACGTTCCGGTCGGCCGGCTGCGCAGCCTCGCCACGGCCGTACGGGTGGCGGAGGCGTCCGCGCCCACGCGACCGCATCCCAGCGCCCAGTCCGCGAAGGGCAACCTGGCCGCCGGGCCGGTGCTGGCGGTCATCGACCGGGTACGCGACGCGGTGCGCAAGCCTTCGGAGAGCTGACAGGAATCAGCCGTCGCGCGATCTGTCGACAGGGTCGCCCGCCTCGTGCGGGCGGCCCTGTCGGCGAGCGGCGAACAGTCAGGGCGACACTCACCCCTGGGTTTTGCCCTCCGCCCGGGCGACGAGGGTCGCGGCGACGTCGTGCACCTTCCGGTTGGTGTCCTGAGAGATCTTGGACAGCAGCGCGAACGCCTCCTCGGACGAGCACCGCCGGCTCCCCATGATGATCCCTTTGGCCTGCTCGATCACCGCCCGGGTCCGCATCGCCTCCTGCATCTGCGCCGCCAGCGTGGCCGCGTTCTCGTACAGGTGCGCGTTGGCCAGTGCCACCGCCGCGTACGCGCCAAAGCCCTCGGCGCTGGTGATCGAGGACTGATCGAATGCGCTGGCCGAATCGCTGTAGATGTTCAGTGCGCCGACCACCGACCCCTGAATGGGAAGCCCGATGGAGAGGGAACTCCGCACCCCGGCGGCGCGAGCCCTCTCCGCCCACACCGGCCAGCGCTCTTCGGCTGCCATGTCCGGCACCGAGATGGTGTCACCGCTGGCGGAGGCGTCCAGGCAGGGGCCCCGGTGCTGCTCGTACTGCCATTCGTCCAACTGACGAGCCAGCTCGCCGGTGAACGCCCCGGTCCAACCGACCCGACCCCGCACCAGGGTGACAGTCACCTCTTTCGTTCCGGGAATGCTCGCCTTGGCGAGTTCGGCGATCCGGAGCAGCATGTCGTCGAGGCTGACCTCGTCGAGTCTGACCCGGCCCAGCTCGGCCAACGCGTCGGCGGAATCCATCGTCGGCTGCCTCATCGCAGGGTCCTACCCCCTGAATCACCCACCCACACAACCCCCGTCACACCGAGCCGGCGAACTGGCTGACGTGGTAGGCGGTGCTGCGGCCGTCCGGGGTGCGGGTCCATTTCGAGACCATCAGGTGCAGGTCGTCGGCGTTCCGACTGGACCAGGGGTGGATGAACCCACCGTAGAGCGCCGGCTCCTGCCAGCTCGTCAGCTGAATCTTCTCCCCCGTCCAGGCCCGGTCGGGTCCGGACGCGGTCCGGGTGACCAGACACCCGTTCTGGCAGTTGAGGTAGGACATCACCCAGGTCCCGTCGGCCAGCCGGCGCACCGATGGTTCGCCGAAGCGGCCGGTGAGGATGGGTGTGCAGGGTCTCCCCCAGCCCCAGTTGGTGCCGTTCCAGCCCCAGCCCTCGTACGACTCGGGGTAGAACAGCCGGTCCCACCGGACGCGTCGCAGCATCATCGGACCGTCCTGCCGCCCGGAGCGGACCGAGAAGACGTAGACGTACTCGCCGTCGCGCTGCATGGTCCACATCTGGAACGGGTCCTTGTTGTCCGGGCTGTTCCACCACTTCAGCGACGTACGGATGAAGTCGTTGCCGTTGTCGGAGAAGGCCAGCCCCGCGTAGCGGGACTTCCACTGCGGCCCGGCCGGGCCGGCGGAGTTCCAGTTCTCGATGCTCATGTAGGAGATGAGCTGCCGACCGGTCTCCGGAAAGCTGATGCCGTCGTTGGGGATGACGGTCACCTCGGGAAGACCGTCGATGCCGATGCCGTGGTGGCCGTTGTGCATCAGCTCCGGGGCCCGTCCGTTGCCGGCGACGCGTGCGGCACTGTCGAAGACGACTCCGCCCGGCGCGCCGGGGTGGACGGCCGAGCGCAACATGACCGGCGACCGCCAGTCGTTCGGCAGGGGTGGGCCCTCAGGCCACGGCGTGTCGAAGGTGTCGCCGAAGAGGTAGCCGATCGAGCCGTTCTCCAGCACGTAGGGGATGCCCAGATCGGTGCCGGCCACCCGCCATCGGCTGTTGGTGTCCAGGTCCGCGCCGGTCAGCCGCTTCTTCCAGACCGCCGCCTGGGCCGGAGCGGCCGTGGTCAGGATCGCGCCGACGGAACCGACCGCGCTGGCGGCCCCGATCGCGGCGGCGCGGCCGAGCAACGAGCGACGACGTACCCCCATGGCTGCCCTCTCCTGTCGCACTCGTCATGGCCGTGCCGCGGTGGTGGGTCTAGCGGTTGCGGGCGAGTAAACCCGCCGACAATCGCCGCTGTCAATACCTGCCCGCCCCGAACGATGCATTGAAGGAATTCTTCATAAAACATTGACAGACGTCAGCGCCCTGAAGAAACTCTCAGCAATCGGTCTCCGGTCGGTGGCGGTCTCGTGACGCCATCAGTCGACCATCTCCGACCCGACGAGGAGCAGCGTGAGACGTACTCTCCTGGCCCTGCTGGTCGCCCTCGGCATCGCCGGTACGACCGTCCCTGCCGCGCCGGCGCACGCCGACCCGGTCGGCACGCTGGGGCCGGCCGACGCGGCCGAACCCGCGGCGTCCGGCTCGCTCGCCGCTGACTTCGCCCGGGCCGCCGCCGAGTTCGACGTGCCCCGGGACCTGCTGGTCGCCGTCGCCTACGGTGAGTCCCGGCTGAACGGGCACGGCGGCCTGCCCAGCCAGGCCAACGGGTACGGGGTCATGCACCTGGTCAGCAACCCCACCCAGCACAGCCTGGAGCGGGCGGCCACGCTCACCGGCGAACGCGTGGACCGCCTGCGCTCGGTCACCTCCGCCAACATCCGGGGCGGCGCGGCGGTGCTCCGCGACCTGGCCGACGACGAGGGGCTGACCGGCGGGGCACGCGACCGGCTCTCCGCCTGGTATCCGGCGGTGGCGCGCTACAGCGCCGCCGTCGACGCGTCGACCGCCCGGCTCTACGCCGACCACGTCTACGACCTGTTGCGCACCGGAATCGCCGCCGGACCGGTACGGGTCGCGCCGCAACCGCTCCGACCCGAACTCGGCCGCTACGCGGGTGTCGCTCCCGCGGGCGCCGCCGGCGCGAACGTCGCGGCGGCGGTGCCGGAGTACGCGCCGGCCCGGTGGGTGTCCGCCTACGGCGGCAACTACCAGGCCGGCCGATCGGCGCGGGTAACCACTGTGGTGGTGCACGTGACCCAGGGGTCGTACGCCGGCACGGTGAGCTGGTTCCAGAACCCGTCGGCGGGGGTGAGCGCGCACTACGTGGTGAAGTCGAGCAACGGCGAGATCACCCAGATGGTGCGCGAGGGCGACACGGCCTACCACGCCCGCTCGGCCAATCCGTACGCCGTGGGCATCGAGCACGAGGGGTTCGTGGACAACCCGGCCTGGTTCACCGACGCCATGTACCGGTCGTCCGCCGCGTTGACCCGCTACCTCTGCGACAAGTACGGGCTCCCGAAGACCCGTGCGGCGATCAGGGGTCACAACGAGCTGCCCGGCAACGACCACACCGATCCGGGCCCTAACTGGAACTGGAACTACTACATCTCCCTGGTCAACGCCGGCGGCTCGGGAGGCCGGTACCTGGCGGGTTCACCGACGGACTTCACCGGCGACGGCCGCGACGACATCGTCGCGTTCACCCGCGGCTCGCTCAACGACGTGTACGTCTCGGCGTCCACCGGCTCCTCGTTCGCCGGGACGTCGGTGAAGTGGAACGACTTCTTCGGGCTCAACGACGAGACGTTGCTGTCCGGGGACTTCAACGGCGACGGGCGCGACGACGTCGTGGCGTTCACCCACGGCTCGCTCGCCGACGTGTACGTGGCACTGTCGAACGGGTCGTCGTTCGCCGGCGCCACCAAGTGGCATGACTGGTTCGCGCCGAACGCCGAGGTCGCCGCGGTGGGAGACGTCAACGGTGACGGCCGCGACGACATCGTCGCCTTCACCCATGACGGCGCCAGGGACGTGTACGTCGCGTTGTCCGCCGGGTCGTCGTTCGCCGGGACGGCGCTCAAGTGGCACGAGTTCTTCTCGATCGCCGGTGAGTACCCGGCCCTCGGCGACGTCAACGGCGACGGCCGCGACGACATCATCACCTTCACCCAGGGACCGGTCGCGGCGTCGGACGTCATCGTCGCCCTGTCCACCGGAACCGCGTTCGGAGCGGCGCAGACCTGGCACGACGTGTTCGCGGTCGGCGCCGAGCTGCCGCGCGTCGGGGACATCAACGGCGACGGCCGCGACGACATCGTCACGTTCACCTGCAACGCTGACGCCGACGTCTATGCGGCCGTCTCCACCGGCACCTCGTTCGTCGGCACCACCGTCAAGTGGAACGACTTCTTCTGCCTGCCCGGAGAGTTCCCCTACCTGGGCGACTACAACGGCGACGGCCGGGACGACGTCATCGCCTTCGCAAAGGGCAACCTCAACGACGTCTACGTCGGCCTCTCCACCGGCACCAGCTTCCTCGGCGGCGCGAAGTGGCACGACTTCTTCGGGCTGCCCAACAAGACCACCCTCTGACCCCAGGGAGACCGCGATGTTCGACGAGGCGTCGAGCCGGTTCGTCCAGATGGTCCCCGGTGGGTACGGCGAGGGCGACCAGACCCTCGGCATCTCCGTGCCCGACCAGCGCAGGGTGGCCGCCCGGTTCTGGCGCGACCTCTCGCTGGCCGAAACGACGAAGCTGCTCACCGAAGGCGCGCACGACCTCGTCCGGAAGGCGGTGGGTTGGATGCTGCGCGAGGTGGGCAGCCGGGACCGAGCGGCGGAGGAGGAGTTCCTCGCCCGCCGCTACCGGGTCATGCTGCGGTACGCGATCGAGAAGTTCGAACCGCAGCGTCGCCGCGACTACCTGTCCGGCACTCTCTAACTCTTGCGGCCCACCCCGCCGAAGGCGTCGATGTCGGCAGGCGTGTCGACCGCGTCGTCCGGCCGCCACTGCGGGCACGGCACGACGCCGGGCTCGACCAGCTCCAGGCCGTCGAAGAAGCCGGCGATCTCGTCGGGTGAGCGCAGGGTGTACGGGGTCGCCCCGCTGTCGTTGTAGTCGTCCTGCGCCTGCTGCATCTCGGCGCTGATCAGGCTCGTGCCGTCGTTCAGCGAGAGGTAGCTGCCGCTCGGCAGCGCCGCCACCAACTGCCGGATGATCGAGCGGGCCGCCTCGTAGTCGGGCACGTGGCCCATGACGCCACTGAGGATGAGACCGATCGGCTGCGCGAAGTCCAGCGTCCTGCCGGCCTCGGCGATGACCGCGGCCGGGTCGTGCAGGTCGCCGTCGATGTACGCGGTCGTGCCCTCGGCCGTGCCCACCAGCAGGGCGCGAGCGTGCACCAGCACCAGCGGGTCGCTGTCGACGTAGACGATCCGCGCGTCCGGCGCGATCCGCTGGGCCACCTCGTGGGTGTTGTTGGCGGTCGGCAGCCCGGTGCCGACGTCGAGGAACTGGCGGATGCCCGCGTCGGCAGCGAGGAACATGATCGAGCGGATCAGGAACTGCCGGGAGGCCCGGGCCACGTCGACGACGCCGGGGAAGACCTGGCGATACTGGTCCCCGGCCTCGCGGTCGACAGCGAAGTTGTCCTTGCCACCGAGCCAGTAGTTCCAGATCCGCGCCGAATGCGGCACCGACGTGTCGATCTTCTGCTGCACGTCGGCCTCACCAGCCTCGGGCCGGCCGGTCGTCGGCGATTCCATTGTCACGACGAACCCCCCATGTCGAACGCGTAAGCGACGTCGTCACGGGACGGCCCGGTCGAGGAAGTGGCCACCCGTGACCGTGCCACGGTATAGAAGGCCGAGGATTCGCACCACTCCCGGGTCACTCCACAGCAGACCCACCGGTCCGGCCGATCCCTCCCGCGAGGGAGTGACGTCCCCTGCCAGCGGGGTCCCCCCACTGCCGTACGGCGGCAGGATCGGTGCATGACGACATCGACACCGATCGTCGGTCGGAGCGTCCACGGCCTGACGTACGCAGTGCTCGGCTGGGCCGTGGCATACGGGGGCGTGCGTCTGGCCTGGACGGTCGGCGAGGCTCCGGAGTTCGGCCGGCTCGGGCTGGACCTGCTCGGCTTCACCGGCTGGTGGTCGGTGGCGTTGTGCGCGGCCGCCGGCGGGCTGGCGGTTGCCCTGGACCGGGTGACGACCTGGCGGCCGGTCCTTGCGGGGCTCGCCTGGACGGTCGCCGGAGCGCTGGTCGCGGCAGCCGCGATCCTGCTGCCGGAACTGGTGGGCTTCCTGCTGTTCACCGTCGGCCCGTTCTTCGACCCGCTGGCGTTCGCGAGCCGGCTCTGCTGTGTCACCGGAGCGGCCCTGCTCGCTCTGGCCACCGCGCGCTATCAGCGGCGCACCCGGGGCGACTGCCCAGACTGCTGCCGGACGGTCCAACCGGGCGCGCGACGCTCGGCACCCGCGCGGTGGGCGCGCTGGGCCGCGTACGCCACGGTGGGTGGTCTCGTGACCCGCTTCGCGGCCCAGTTCGTGGTGGGATTCGACCGCGTCGACCAGAGCGCCTCCCTGCTCGGGTTGGAGATCGGCCTGGTGCTGGCCGGAGTGCTGTTGCCACTGGCGCTGGTGTACCACTGGGGTGAGGTCTGGCCGGGGTGGGTTCCGCTGCTCGCCGGGCGCACCATTCCTCGTCCGGTGCTGCTGGTGCCCGGCTTCGGGCTCGGCGCGGGCATCGTGGCCTACTTCGGCATGGGAATAGTCCAGGTGTCGTCGGGCTCGCACAGCGAGTTCTCCGACGCGTTCCTGTGGGTGGCGATGTCGGCGTACCTCGTCATGGGGGTGGGCCTGGTCATCGCGTCCACCGACTACCACCTGCGCACCCGCAGGCAGTGCGGCACCTGCGACCGGTGACGGCACCACTGATTGTGGGCCGATTGCATTGAGAGGAATCGTTTGACGAATTAATGGGTTCCTCGTGGGCCTCGTCCGTTGGTGGCCGTCAGTGTGAGTGACGGGGCACGGCGCTGCCGCTGCCACCGACGAGGAAGTCGAGGTCCGCGCCGCTGTCCGCCTGGAGGACGTGCTCGCTGTAGAGCCGTACCCAACCCCGGTCGGCCACCGGCTTCGGAGGCTGCCAGGCGGTGCGGCGGTGGGCCAGTTCCGCATCGTCGACCAGGAGGTCCAGCCGGCGCGTCGAGACGTCGACAGCGACCAGGTCGCCGGTGCGTACCAGCGCTAGAGGGCCACCCACCGACGCTTCCGGTGCCACGTGCAGGATGCAGGTGCCGTAGCCGGTGCCGCTCATCCGAGCGTCGGAGATCCGCACCATGTCCGTGATGCCGTCGGCGAGCAACCGTCGTGGCATGGGCACGTTGCCCACCTCCGGAAAGCCGGGGTAGCCGCGTGGTCCGGCGTTGCGGACGACGATCACCGTGTCGGGGGTGACGTCGAGGTCCGGGTCGTCGGCGGCGACGACGTACTCCTCGATCCGGTCGAAGACGAGCGCCGGGCCGGTGTGCGTGAGGAGGTGGGCGGAAGCGGCGGAAACCTTCAACACCGCCCCGGACGGCGCGAGTGACCCGCGCAGCACCACGGTGCCCGAGCCGGCGGGCTGGAACGGCTCCTCCATGGTGCCGATGACGTCCCGGTTCCAGCACTGGGCGCCGTCGACGTTCTCCGCCACGCTCCTGCCGCTGACGGTGATGTGGTCCATGTGCAGCAGCGGGGCGAGTTCCTTCATCACCACCGGAAGGCCGCCCGCGTAGGCGAAGTCCTCCATCAGGTACGTCCCGGACGGCATGAGGTTGACGAGCATGGGCACGTCGGCGGTGAGGGTGTCGAAGTCCTCCAGCGACAGGGGGACGCCGAGGCGTCCGGCGATCGCGAGCAGGTGTACGACAGCGTTGGTGGAGCCGCCGATCGCGGCGTTGACCCGGATGGCGTTCTCGAACGCCTGTCTGGTGAGCACCGACGACAACCGTTGGTCCTGTTCGACCATGGCGACGATCCGACGCCCGGCAGCTTGCGCGAGCGCGTACCGCCGGGAGTCGACCGCCGGCACGGCGGCCGCCCCCGGCAGCTGCACCCCCAGCGCCTCGGTCACACAGGCCATCGTGGAGGCGGTACCCATGGTCATGCAGTGACCGCGGCTGCGGGACATGCCGACCTCCGCCTCGGAGCAGTCGGCAGCGGTCATCCGGCCGGCCCGCATCTCCTCGGTGAAGCGCCAGACGACGGTGCCCGAGCCGATGTCCTGCCCACGGAACTTGCCGTTGAGCATCGGGCCGCCGGTCAGCATGAGGGTCGGCAGGTCGACGCTCGCCGCTCCCATCAGCAGGCCGGGGGTGGTCTTGTCACAGCCGGAGAGCAGCACCACCCCGTCGAGCGGGTTGGCGCGGACCGACTCCTCCAGCTCCATCGCCAGCAGGTTGCGGTAGAGCATGGTCGTGGGCCGCATCAGCGGCTCGCCCAGGCTCATCGCCGGGAACTCCAGGGGCAGGCCCCCGCTCTCCCACACGCCCCGCTTCACCGACTCGGCCAGGTCGCGCAGGTGGGCGTTGCAGGGTGTCAGCTCTGACCAGGTGGTGGCGATGCCGATCACCGGGCGACCGTCGAAGACGTCGTCAGCGAAACCCTGGTTGCGCATCCAGGACCGATGGATGAACCCGTTGCGGCCTTCCGCACCGAACCACTCCCCGCTGCGCAGCGGTCGATTCGTCGTCGACATCAGCACACCTCTCTGTCATCCGTCCGGCCGCGTCCTGTGCGGCGATCAATGCGCGTGTGGTGGATTGCTGGCGTCGGTGCGGCCTACCGGAGACCGGGAGAGACCGGCAGACGCAGTCATTGGACCGCTGGCTGCAACCTCCCGTCGACTCGCCGGGCAATGGTGGTGTACTCGTCGCGCAACTCCTCGGGGAGGACCCAGGCCGGGGCGTCCTGCCACGCCAGCGGGCGGAGGAACCGTCGGATCGACGTGGCGCCCACCGACGTGTGCACGGCGTTTGTCGACGGCCACGGTCCACCGTGGTGCTGGGCCCACGACACCCGGACACCGGTGGGGTAGCCGTCGAAGACGATGCGACCCGCGCGGGCGGCGAGCACGTCGACCAGTCGGCGTACCACGTCGGCGTCGTCGCCCGGTCCGCGGTGGAGCGAACCGGTCAACGACGGCGGGACGGTGGCCAGCGCGGCGTCGAGGTCGGCGTCGTCGTCGTACCGGACCACGATCAGGAGCGGGCCGAAGCACTCGTCGGCGATCTCGGCGGTCAGGCCGGCGAGGCCGACCTCCAGGAGGGTCGGTGCCACTGTGAAGCCCGTGCCCGGATCGACGGTGGGCCGCGCCGAGACCCGAGCGCCGGCCCGCTCGAACTCCGTGGCCCGGTTCTCGTACGCGTCCCGGATGCGCTCGTTGAGCAGGACGGCGCCACCCGACGCGTCGACCCTGGCCCGCAGCGCGTCGACCAGGCGGTCACCACCCGGATCGGACGGAATGAACGCCAGGCCGGGCTTGGTGCACAGCTGACCGCCCGAGTTCGTGAAGGAGCCGAACAGCCCTTCGGCGATCTGCTCTCCCCGGGCGGCAGCCGCGTCGGGCAGGACGACGATCGGGTTCACGCTGCCCAACTCGGCGTACAGGGGAATGGGGTCGGGCCGTTCGTCGATGGCCGCCTGGATGGCGCGGGCGGCGTTGACCGAGCCGGTCAGGGCGGCCGCGCGGATCGCCGGGTGACGTACCAGCAAACGGCCGGCCTGCTCCCCGTACACGGTCGCGACGACACCCTCGGGCCCGCCGAGGTCGCGGACGGCCCACTCGATCGCGGCGGCGGAGGCGTGCGAGGTCAGCGGGTGGGACGGGTGGGCCTTCAGGATCGTCGGGCACCCGGCGGCGAGCGCGGCGGCAGTGTCTCCGCCCGCGACAGAGAAGGCGAACGGGAAGTTGCTGGCCCCGAAGACGGCGACCGGGCCGAGGGGCACCAGCATTCGCCGCAGGTCCGGGCCGCGACCGAGTGGCGTGTCGGCGGCGTGGTCGATGGTGGCCTCGACGTACGCCCCGTCGCGCAGCACCTCGCCGAACATGCGGAACTGAAGCGCCGCCCGGGTGAGTTCCTGGTCGAGTCGCGCGTGGCTCAGCGCGGTCTCCGCCTCGGCGGCAGCGACCAGATCCACTCGACGGAACTCCAGCGACGCGGCGATCGCGTCCAGCAACTCCGCGCGGCCGAGCCTCCCGCGCCCGGCCAGCCACTGCGCCGCCGGGGACGTCTGACCGGCGATCACCTCCAGCCGAGACCCGTCGGTCTCGGTGAGATCCGTCGCGCGACGCTGACCGTCGCGCGGATCGACAGTGATGACCACGTTCACAGCAGTCCTCTCCTTACCAGATTGCCCATGAGATCGCGGACGCCGAAGTGCCAGGGCTCGCACTCCTCCGCGTGCCGGACCCGGTTGACCAGGGTGCCGAGCGCCGGGCAGCTGATCCGTACCACGTCGTCGACCTTGTGGGTGAAGCCCTCACCGGGGCGGTCCCGGTCCTGGATGGGCGCGAACATGGTGCCGAGCATCAGGGCGGCGCCGTCGGGATAGTGGTGGTGCGGCCCGATCAGCTGCCGGACCAACTCCTCGGGATCACGCGACATCTGGGTCATCTCCGAGACCGCCTCCAGGTGGAAGCCGTCCTCGCCGCGAACCTCCAGGCGCACCTCGAGTTCGCGTATCCGATCCATGCCGAACCGGTCGTCGAAGAGCCGGATCAGGGGGCCGAGGGCACAGGAGGCGTTGTTGTCCTTCGCCAGGGGGAGCAGGAGCGCCGAGCGGCCCTCGATGTCGCGCAGGTTCACGTCGTTGCCGAGGGTGGCGCCGACGATCCGGCCGCTGGACTGGACGATGAGCGTGACCTCGGGTTCCGGGTTGTTCCACGTCGAGGCGGCGAGCACGCCGACCGGAACGGCGGTGCCGACGGCGGAGAGGATCTGCCCCTTGGTGAAGATCTCGGCGTCCGGGCCGATGCCCACCTCCAGGTACTGGCTCCACATTCCTTCGGCGACCAGCAGGCTCTTGAGCCGATCCGCCTCCGGCGAGCCCGCCTCCAGGCTGTGCAGGTCGACACCGACGTCGGCGAGCATGCGGTGCCGGATGTCCGCCGCCAGCGCCACATCTCCCCGCGCCCGTTCCTCGATCACCCGCTCGATCATGGAGATCGGAAAGGTCACCCCGGCGGCCTTGAGCGCCTGGAGGTCGACCGGGGCGAGCAGCCAGGGCCGGTCACGGTCTCGGGTCGCGGCCCCCGTGTTGGCCAGTATCTCCCCGAAGTCGCCCACCCTCGGTCCGTCGAGCCCGGCCACCGTGGCGGCGGGGTCGGGCAGCTCGCAGATGTCGCGGACGGTCGGGAACCGGTGGCTGATGTCGATGACCTCGCCGTCGCGGATGGTCACCGGCGAGGGGCCGTCGCTGGACGGGTCCCAGATCCGGCCGATGAGGACGCTGTCGGCATCGTCCGGCAACGCCTCGGCGGCGGCGCCGACCCAGTCCGCGCCCGACCCGCGCGGCCGTGGCAGCGTCATGAGTCGCTCTCCAGGTACCAGAAGTTGGGCAGCGTCGCCGCGAGTTGCAACGTCGCGGCCGTGCTGAGTGAACCACTCGGGTTGTGCGGCGCGAAGCACACGTAGCTGGTCGCGGCGAGCGTGGTGATGAAGGCCAGCTCGGCGATCCCGCCGGCGTTCGTCACGTCGGGCTGGACGAAGTCGCCGTGCCCCTCGACGAACAGCTCCACCTCACGCCCCAGCGCGCCACGATCGGCGTCGATCTGGGCGGCCACCCGGTCCAACTGCGCGGTGGTCTCGCACTGGCGGTGCCGAAACGAGCGCGCTGGTTACCCATCGTTACTCCACTGTTGCGAATCGGCGGCACGCTGATAAATTGCAACGATCGTAGCGTCATGCGCAACGGTGTCAATTAGTGATTGCACATCGCATCACTCCCATTGCACGATATGCAATGAATGTGGCGTCGCCCGAGGGGTCTGTGATGGTGGCGTGTGCCCGCTCAAGCACACTGAGAGGTAACGGAGAAACAGCCTTGGCGCAATCGATTCGCCGCGCGATCGACCTCATCCGTCGATCCGCGGAGCACCCGCTGTCCCTTACGGAGGCAGCGGACGTGCTCGGCGTCCACAAATCCACAGCCCTGCGCATCCTGCAGACGTTGGAGTCCGCGCGCTTCGTCCGCCGGACCGGCGCGGGCACCTACGTCCTCGGCAGCGGCCTGATCGAGTTGTCCGAGCTCGCGCTCGGCTCGATGGACCTCCGCCAGCCCGCGGCCGCACACCTACGTGCGCTGCAACGCGAGACCGGCCACACCGTACACCTGGCGCAACTGACCGGCGACGAGATCATCTATATCGACAAGGTGGACAGCCCGGCGTTCGACGCCGTCAAGCTGCCGTCGCGGATCGGCCGCGCGGTGTCGATCTACGCGAGCGCTGTGGGCAAGACGATCCTGGCCTACCTCCCCCGGCAGGAACGTGACCGCCTTCTCTCTTACGTCGTCTTCGAGAAATTCACCGACACCACCTTCACCGACCACGACGCCCTGGAAGCCGAACTCGCCCGCATCCACGACTGCGGCTGGGCCATGGACAACGGCGAGCACGACGCCTACGTGATGTGCGTGGCCGCGCCGATCCGGGATTCGCGGGGGCAGGTCATCGCCGCCGCCTCGATCACGGCGATCGAGGTCATCGCAAGCCTCGACCAGCTCAAGAGCAACCTTCCGCTGCTCCTGGAGACCGCCAACAAGATCTCGTACGAGCTCGGCTACACGCCGCCTTCCTCGGCGAACCCGGACGGTGAGAGCCGCACCGCGACCTGACCGCCCCGAGCGATCACCGCGTTGTCGGCGCCGACCCGCGGGTGAGGCGGTGGTGCTCGTCGGTCTCCATGTCGATGAAGGCCTGGATCATGCCCCGGTAGATCCGTTCGATCAGATCCGGCTCGGCACCGGCTTCGCTGGCCAACGTGCGGACCCGGGCCACCACCTGCGCCACCCGGTCCGGCGCACGGACCGCCTGAGCGTCGCTCTTGAGCGGGGCGGCCTGCCGGACAAGCGCCTCCCGCCGGGCGAGCAGCCCGACCAACTCCCGATCCAGCTCGTCGATCCGAGCACGGATGTCGGTCAACGTCGCCGCAGTCTCTGCCACGCCGGAAATCGTCGCACGACGGCGACACGATCAGGCGACCCGTTCGCCGGCCCACCCGCCGAATGGCGGCTTTCACCCTAATCTCGACACGTTCATGTTCGGCTCCGCACCGCAACCACGGAGGATGACGATGGGCGGAATGCCACGGCGTCAGTTCGTCAGACTCTCCGGGACCGCCGGCGCCACGGGACTGCTGGGTCTGGTCGGCGCGGACCGGGCGTTGGCCGACGGCGGCCCGACCCCCGGGCCGTCCCCATCGACCCCCGGCGGCCCCGGCGCCGCGGCCTGCCCCACACCCTCGCCCCTCTGCGGCTTCCCCACCGACACCGGTGGCAGGTACGACCTGTGGGACCGGGTCCAGGTCTGCGAGGGCACGAAGACCGGCCCACCGTTCCCCCAGTGTCTGCGCACGACCCCCACCTACGTCGTCCTCAATGGAGGTTCGGGCTCGAACCACGACTTCCTGCTCGTCCCCAGTTGCCGGATCAGCGGCATCGAGTGTCCGTTCATCACCACCGCCAACGCGCCGAACTACTGGCTGGAGGCGTGGGACAACGCGCAGCCGGGGCAGCCGGGGCACGTCGTCTACCCGCACATCGGGCTGGGCGTCAACTCCGCCGACCCGACGATCCGGATGCAGGACCAGCTGCACATCCACCTGGCCGGAATCCACTCGGGAATCCAGACGCAACTGAACAACCATGACAGTGCGATCAGCAACGACCCGTCGCGGTGGCGCAACCAGATCGTCCCGATCTGGGGCCTGACGAGCACCGGCCTGCCCGCCCCGCGCTCGTACCGGGTGCTGCACGTCGCGAACCTGAACGGGAACCTCTTCCGACTCCTGCTGGACAGCGTGGTGCGGCCGACCGGCGCGACCATGGCAGCGCAGATGCTGGCGGTGACGCCCCGCCTGACCGGCGGCGGCGGGTTCTACGTCCTGAACAGCGAGCCCGGTCTGCCCGTCCCGGCCGGCCAGCCCGGCGGCACGGGCACCGTCGACTTCCTGCTCGCGTACGCCTGAGCCCCCTGTCGGCGCAGCAGCGCCGTCCGGTCGCGCCGGCCCCAACCACTCCCTGCCAGGGTTAGGCACCGCGTGGAGAGGCAGCCCGTACGCATCGAGGCGACCCCGTGTCAGCGGGCGACGTCAGCGGCGCCGGCGCGCAGGCCCTGATCGATGAACGTGACCAACCAGGTGAAGCTCTCGTCGACGGACGCGTCGATCTGGAACCCACCGGCCGCCTCCAGGGTGGCGAACCCGTGCAGGACGCTGCGCAGCGTCCGCATGGCGTGGATCTCCTGGCCGGGGTCCAGGCCGTACCCGCTCAGCATGGCCGCCCAGGAGGCGAGCACCCGCTCGCTGGCCGGGATGAACGGGTCCTCGGGGCCGGTCGGGCGGGTGGCGTTGGCGGCCGCGTACCGGCCGGGGTGTTCCCGCACGTACGTCCGCATCGCCTGCGCGCCCGCGGCGAGGGCATCGCTGCCGGAACGGCCCTGAATGGCGTCGCGGATGGCGTCGCCGGCCTCGGTCATGGCCAGGACGGCGATCCGGTGCGCCAGCTCGGCCTGGCTGGCGACGTGCTTGTAGAGCGAGGGGGTCTTGATCCCCAGCCGTTCGGCGAGCGGGCCCATGCTGAGGTTGTCGAAGCCGACCTCGTCGACCAGCGCGGCTGCGGCTTCGGTGACCGATGCCGGGGTGAGCCGGGCCTTAGGCATTGGTCAGCGTCCGGGCGAGGAAGGGCAGGGCCAGGGCGACGACCTCGTCGGGCGTCTGGACGTGCGGGTAGTGGCCCGCGCCCTCGATGACAACCAACTCGCCGAGCCCTCGCGGCAGGTCGGCCATGATGCGCTCGCCCTCGGCCCGCGGGTCGGCCCAGTCGGGGTCGGCGCTGCCCTGGATCACCAGGACCGGGCAGGTGACGTTGGGCAGTTGCCGACCGGCGTCGCCCGGGCTGGTCTTGGCCATGGCCTGGAGGGCCTTCATCCGGCCTGGCTCACTCATCTTGGCCTCGATGCGCGCCAGTTCGCTGTGCCAGTCGGCGGGCTTGGTGGGGATCGCCACGTCGAGGTACTTGCGCCAGTTCGCCAGGCTGCCCCGCATGAGCACCTGCGCCAGTTGGAGGTAGCCGGCCCGGAAGCGCTTCACCCGCACCAACCCGCCAAGGTCGAAGGACTGGGCGCGGGTGAACGGCGCCAGCTCGATGGCGCCGACGATCAGCTCGGGCGCGGTGGCGGCCGCGATGGTCGCGGCACCGCCGCTGATCGACTGGCCGATGATCACGGCCGGTCCGCCGAGGTGGCGGACGACGGCGATGAGATCCCCCGCGATGTCGGTGCGGCTGTAGCCGTCCCAGCCGAGGCTGGAGTCGCCGCAGCCACGGATGTCGACGTTGGCGACCCGGTAGCCGGCCGCGGCCAGGGCCGGGGCGACGAATCGGTAGGAGTGCCGGCTGTCGCCCATGCCGTGCGCCAGGACGACCAGTGGGCCCTGCCCGGAGACCTCGTAGGCGATGGTGTTGCCGGCAATGTCCAGGTTCTCGATCATGACGCCTCCAACTGAAGCTAATGCGGTTAGCTATAGGCTAACCGAATTAGCCGAAGCTGGCAAACGCCGGTCGCCGCTACCTGCCTCCGGCCAAGCCGAGCTGGGGGTAGAGGGCGTCGGGGGCGGCGACCGCTCCGGGCGGCCGAGCGACAGTGACTGTCGTACCGAAATCGCTGTAGCGCAGGGAGGCGTTCGGCAAGCCGCTCGCCTCCGGCATCAGGAAGCTGACCAGCCGACCCTCGGTGTCCAGCGTCGCCCGGAACGCGTGGCTGCGCGCGCCCTCCGGAAGGGCGCCACCGGGAGGGGGCTGGAAGCTGATCCCGTTGCCGGCGCCAATCCGGGTCGCGTCGATCGTCCCGGTGATCTGGGACCCGTTCGCCCGGGCGGTGACGATCGCGTCGATGAGGCGGCCGGAGCCGCCGAAGTCGTTCCTGCCCGGCGCGAAGCTCAGGGCGAAGTCCGACGGCACCCGGGCCGGGTCCAGGACCATCCATCCGTCGCCGACACCGCGCATGGGTAGACCGATCTTCATGTAGACCTCGTCGTCGATCATCCGGATCTCGATGCCGCCACCCGGCGTCGAAACGGTGCCGATCGAGCGCTTGCGGACGTTGTCGCTGTGTGACAGCGCCGTGACCTGACTGGCGATATCGACGTCGCTGCGAAAACTCGTCTGATCGACGAACGCCGTGCCCGACCGCAGCAGACCGATCGCCTCGGCCGTCGTGGTGGCATCGGCGCTGGGGCCCGACGCCGGGGAGGTTCGAGGTGTGGATTCGCTCTCCGCCGGCGCGCCAACCGTGCAACCCAGCAGGAGAAGGCCCGCAGAAATGCCGGCCAGTGTGGCTCGACGTGTCATGGCCATCACGGTAGGCCGCCTCGGCAAGGTCTGGTGACCCGTATGGTTCCGCGATGGAAACGGACACGGTACGGCAGGCTTACACGTCCGTCGCGGAGCTCTACATCGAGCTGTTCGGCACGAGCCAGCAGGTGGACACCGACGACCTCGCCCTCATCAGACGGCACCTGGGCAACCGGCCCGGCCGGGTGCTCGATCTGGGGTGCGGGCCTGGCCACCTCACCGGCTACCTTCGTGAGCTGGGCGTCGACGCCATGGGGATCGACCTGGTTCCCGAGTTCATCGCGCATGCGCGGGCGTCCCACCCGGGCGTCGAGTTCCACCTCGGTTCGATGGAACACCTCGACGTGGCTGAGGACTCCATCGACGGCATCCTGGCCTGGTACTCGTTGATCCATCTTCCGCCGCCGGAGCTCGACGGCATGCTCGCGGAGTTCCGGCGAGTGTTGGTCCCGGCCGGGCGGTTGGTCCTGGGCGTCTTCGACGCCGATGAGGTCGGCGCCTTCGACCACAAGGTCCTTACCGCCTACCGCTGGCCGGTCGACGAGATCTCCGAACGACTCGGCCGGGCCGGCTTCCGGGAGGTCGAACGCCTCCGGCGGCCCGGCACCGACGAGCATCGGCCGCTTGCCGCAATCGCGGCGATCGCGGTGTGAGGCGCCGAGGGCCGGCCCCCATGGTGGGAGGCCGGCCCTCGCCCAACTGAGCACCCGCGTCGACGCGGGCGTCCGGTACGGCGGCAGCGCTCAGGCGCTGAGCTTCCCGGCGATCTTGACGACCCGCTCGGCCATGTGGTCGAGGGCGGCGAACTGGGCGTCGCCCAGCGGGGCGTCGTTGCTTCCGCCGGTGACGTGCGAGACGCCGTACGGGTTGCCGTCGGCGAACTTCAGCGGGTCGGTGTAACCCGGGGCGACGACCAGACCGCCGAAGTGGTGGACGGTGTTGTAGAGCGCGAGAAGGGTCGACTCCTGGCCGCCGTGTGCGGTCATGGATGCGGTGAAGCCGGCGTACACCTTGTCGGCGAGCAGCCCCTGCGCCCACTGCGGGCCGAGGGTGTCGATGAACTGCTTGAGCTGGCTGGCGACGTTGCCGTAACGGGTGGGCGTGCCGAACAGCACCGCATCCGCCCAGACGACGTCGTCGGCGGTCGCCTTCGGCTCGTCCTTCGTGGCGTCGAAGTGCTGGCTCCAGGCGGCGTTGGAGGCGACGGCCTCCGCCGGGGCGAGCTCCGGAACCTGACGCAGCCGCACCTCGGCGCCCGCCTTCTCGCCGGCCTCGGCGAGGCGCTTGGCCATGGCGTGCAGAGTCCCGGTGGACGAGTAGTAGATGACGGAGAGCTTGGTCATCGGAGGCATCCTTCCCAAAGTAGTTGCCGCTGATAAATTTGCGGCCGCAACAATCTCGACTGTAGCAGCCACCTCACGACACCCCAACGTCCTGACCATGCTCACCGGCGTGACGGAGCACACCAGGAGACCGGCGCTGGCTGCGGCCGTCCAGCCGATGAGGCGGAATGGTTCGGCCCCCTACGATGAGGCGATGGACCCCGCTGGGGCGCCGCCCGCGACGCGATACCAACTGCTCGGGCCGGTCGAGGTGCGGTCGGCCTGCGGGGAACGGCTGGCCCTCGGTACGCCGATGCAGGTGCGCCTCCTGGCCGTGCTGATGGCGCAGCCGGGCACCGGCCGGTCCATCGACCAACTCGTCGACGAGCTGTGGCAGGGGCGCCCACCGAAGACGGCAGCCGGCAACGTGAAGACCTATGTCTGGGCGCTGCGCCGGGCGCTGCGCTCCCCGGGCTTCTCCGACCCCGCCATCCTCGCCGGGCCCACCGGCTACCACCTCGCCCTCGACGGGCTGACTGTGGACAGTGTGGCCTTCGACGACCTGGCCCAGCGCGGATATTCCGCGCTGCGGCAGGGTCACTGGTCAGCCGCCCAGGAGTCGTTCGAGGCCGCGCTCGCGCTCTGGCGTGGCGAGCCGTTCGCGGGCCTCCCCGGCTGGGGGGTGTTGCTCTCCGTCCGGGCGCGGCTGCAGGAGCAGCGGTCAAGCCTGGTGGAAGAGGTCGCGGACCTCCAGCTGCGCGCCGGACGGCATCACGAGCTGATCGAACCGCTGCGGAGTCAGGTCGACGACGATCCGCTGCGCGAGCGCCCCTGGGGGCAACTGATGGTGGCCCTGGCGCGGACCGGCCGACGCGCCGACGCGCTCGCGACGTACCGGCAACTCCGTCAACTCCTCGCCGAGGAGGTGGGAGTCGAGCCCGGTCCCGATCTGCAAAACCTGCACACCCGCATCCTGCGGGCGGAGCGGGAGCTGTTGACATCCGATTCGCGACCACCGGAAAGATGCCCGCCACCGGTGGTCCCCCGACAGCTGCCGGCCCCACCGAGTCTGTTCACCGGCCGGGCCGGAGAGCTGACCCGGCTCACCACGCTGCTGCTCGCTGACCCCGGCTCGGCCGGCACCGTCGTCATCACCGGTACGGGCGGCGTCGGAAAGAGTTGGCTGGCGCTGCGCTGGGCCCACGACAACCGGCGGCACTTCCCCGACGGGCAGCTCCATGTCGACCTGGGCGGATTCGGCACCACGACGCAGGAGGCGTCCCCCTCGGCCGTCGTCGTACGCTCGCTTCTGCCCGCCCTGGGTGTGAAGCCTCTGGAGATCCCCGCCGAGCCGGCGGCCCAGTTCGCCCTGTACCGCAGCCTGACCGCGAATCGGCGGCTGCTGGTACTTCTCGACAACGCCCGCGACGCGGAACAGGTGCGACCGCTGCTTCCGGGGTCGACCCGCTGCGGCGTGCTGGTGACGAGTCGCCACACACTGCCCGGCCTGGTCGCCGCCGACGGCGCGCATCCCCTCGCGCTGGACCTGCCCACCGACGACGAAGCGCGCCAGCTACTCGTCCGCCGACTGGGTGCGCAACGGGCCGCCGCCCAACCGGCAGCGGTGGACGAGCTGATCAGACGTACCGCGCGGTTGCCGCTGGCCCTGTCCATCGTGGCCGCACGAGCCGCCGCCCGACCCACGTTCGCGCTCCAGGCCATCGCCGACGACCTGGCGGCGAGCCGGGGCGGGCTCGCCGCCCTGGCCACGGATGATGCCGCCACCGACGTGCGGACCGTGCTCTCCTGGTCGTACCGCCTGCTCGGCGCGGACGCGGCCCGACTGTTCCGGCAGATCAGCCTGCACCCCGCTCCGGACGTCAGCGCGGCGGCGGCGGCCAGCCTCGCCGGGGCTCCGCCGCACCTGATCCGGCCGGCGCTCGACGAGTTGACCCGGGCGAACCTGCTGGCCGAGCCGTCTCCCGGCCGCTTCCGCTGTCACGATCTGCTCCGCGCCTACGGGGAGGAGCTGACGTACGCCCTCGACCGTCCGGCCGACCGTAGCGCCGTCCGCGGCCGCGTGCTCGACCACTACCTGTGTGCCGCTCGGGACGCGGCGAGGCTGGTCGACTCCGGTTGGCAGCCGCTCGATCCGCCTCCCCTGCCCGCCGACGCGTCACCGTCGGCGTTCGCCGACCACCGGGCCGCGCTGGCCTGGTTCACCATCGAACAGCGGGTGCTGCTGGCCGCCGTCGACGACGCGGTGGCACACGACTTCGACGCGCACGCCGGGCAGCTCGCCCAGGCCCTCACCCCCCTGCTCGGCCGGCTCTCGCAGTGGCACGACCTGGCCGCCGTGCAGGCCATCGCGGTCACTGTCGCGCACCGCCGCGGTGATCCGCGGGCCGAGGCGCTGGCCCACCGGGACCTCGCGCTGGCCCACATCCAGCACCGTCGGTTCAGTGCGGCCCACCATCACCTGCGGCGCGCGATGGCCCGGTACGACCAGGCCGGCGACCGCCCGGGGCAGGCCAGCACCCACCTGCACCTCGCCTGGCTGTCCGACATCGAGGGCGACGCCGGGGCGGCACTGCCGCACGCCAGGCAGGCGCTGGCGCTGGCCAGCAGCACCGACGACCGGCTCGGCGAGGCGGCGGCACTCAACGCGCTCGGCTGGAGCCACGCCCAGCTGGACGAGCACGCCCGCGCCATCACCTACTGCGAGCAGGCGCTCGCGCTCTACGAGGAGGCCGAGGACCGGCTCGGCGCGGCCCACACCTGGGACAGTCTCGGATTCGCCTACCACTGCCTCGGGAAACACCCGACCGCGGCCGACTGCTACCGGCGCGCTCTGGCGCTCTACTCGGACGTCCAGGACCCGTGCGGGAGGGCGGACACGCTCGTCCGCCTCGGCGACACCCATCAGGCGGTGGGCGACCACGGCACCTCGGTCGACCTGTGGCGTCAGGCGTTGGCGATCCTCGACCGGGTCGGTCATCCACAGGCCGCGGTGCTGTCCGAGCGGCTGGCCGCGTACCGATGACCTCCCTGCGCCGGCCGTCTCCGGCCCGGCATGGATCCGACGTGGACCGGGCGTCGGCAGGCTGGACGAATGTTGACCACGAAGAGAACCACCTTTCGGCATCCCCGCAGGGTTGACCCTCGACGTCGGCGGCTCCTCGGCAGCCTCTCGGCCGTCGTCGCGGTCCTCGTCGCCCTGTCGCTCAACGCCCCACCGTCGCTCGCGGGCACCACGCCGACCGCCACCAGAACCGGGTCGGTCACCGCGGCCGCCGCCGGCGGGTGGACCGGTCGGATCGACTGGCAGGCGTGCCCGGAGCGGCCCGACGACCCGGGCACGCGGTGCGGCACCCTGCGCCTGCCGGTCGACTGGGCCCGACCGGGAGGGGAGACCTTCGAACTCGCCCTGGCCCGGCGCACCGCCACCGACCCGGCAGCCCGCATCGGCGTCCTGGTCTTCAACCCCGGCGGTCCCGGTCTGTCCGGGGTGGACGTGGCGCTGACGGCCGACAGCCAGCTCGGGCCGGACGTGCTGCGCCGCTTCGACATCGTCGGCTTCGACCCTCGGGGCACTGTCCGTAGCGCACCGGTGCGCTGCTCGTCGGCGCTGCTGGCCCAGCAGCCTTCCCTGACGCCCGCCAACGCGGCAGAGTTCGAGCGACTCCGCACCTACAACCGCCTGTTGCGCGACGACTGCCGTGCTCACAGTGGCCCACTGTTCGACCACATCGACAGTGCCAGCGTCGCGCGTGACACGGAGGCCATCCGGGCGGCGCTCGGCGAGCGGCAACTCAGCTTCTACCAGTGGTCCTACGGCACGCTGATCGGGCAGTCCTACGCCGAGCTGTTTCCCGACCGCGTCCGCGCACTGGTCATGGACAGCGTGATGGACCACAGCCAGGGGGTGAGGGAATACTTCCGCAGCGGGGCGGCCAGTAACGAGGCCCTGTTCCACGAGTTCGTGGCCTGGTGTGAGAGGACCCCTGGCTGCGCACTGCACGGCCGCGACGTGCCGGCGCTCTACGACCAACTGATGCGCCGTGCCGACGCCGGCACGCTTGTCGACCCGGCCACCGGCGCGAAGCTGACCTGGTTCGATTTTGCATTCGCGACAGTCATCAACTTCTTCGACGCGACCTGGGCCGACCTGGCGAACATGCTGCTCGCGTTGGAGCGGGGCGAGGCCGCTCCGCTCGCGTCCCCGATGGCGCCGGTCGAGAACGACGAGGACCTGACCGAGTACGCCCTACCGGCGTTCTGCCAGGACTGGTCGCTGCCGGTCGACTCGTTCGCCGAGTGGAACCGGTATCTCGAACTGTCCCGCGCCGCGGCACCGCACCTGCGGGCCTCCCCGCTGGCCGTCCGCTTCACAGCGATCTGCCTGGGCTGGACGGCGAACAACCCGCAACATCGGCTGCGGGTACGGACGAGCGCGCTGCTGCTGGTGCTCAACGGACGGTACGACCCGGCCACCCCGTACGACGGGGCCCAGCGGGTGGTGCGCCAGCTCGGCAGCCGGGGCCACCTCCTCACCTACGAGGGATCGGGCCACGCCAGCTACCCACGGACCGAGTGCACCCGTCGTCAGGTGGAGCGGTACCTGATCACCAGAACCACACCGCCGGTCGGCGCGAGCTGCCCGGCCGCCCCGGCCTGACGGGTCGACCTCGCCACGGTGACGTCCCAGCACACGGTAGGTAGTGGACGGTCCGACGACGTGTCGGTCAGGTCTCCTACCCCGGTGGCTGGGGCGTCGCCGCTCGCTCGGCAGTGCACCGGTGGGTCAGTCCTCCTGGTTGGCGAAGACCTGCTTGGCCACGGTCATCGCGGACACCGCCCTGGGCCAGCCGGTGTAGAAGGCCAGGTGGGTGATCACCTCGATCAGCTCGGCCTCGGTGAGGCCGTTGCGCTTGGCGAAGGCGAGGTGGAACGCGAGCTGTTCGGTATTGCCGCTGCTCGTCAGGGCGGCGACGGTGACCAGGCTTCGGTCCCGCTTCGTCAGCTCGGCGCGCTCCCAGACCTGCCCGAACAACACGTTGTCGGTGTAGTCGACGAGAGCGGGCGCGAAGTCGCCGAACATCTTCTGCGCGTTGGATGGTTCCTTCTTCTCGGCCATGGGTTCTCCTCGGCGGCGGGTCATCCGGAGCGGTACGACGGTCTTGTCGACGGGTTGCTCGGGTCACGATCCGTCCGGCGGCTCGGCGGGCTGCTGTCCTGGCCAGAACGGCCACTCCTCGAATGAGCGGCACCGTCCGTCGTCGGCGAACCGCATGACCCAAAGGTCGCGGTACTCCTGGTCGACCGGGTCGCCGTAGCGGACCTCCTGGCGCGACACTGCGGTGTCACCCTCGACCGCGACGATCTCCGTGTTCAGCTGGAACACCTCGTCGGGGCCCTTGCGCTGCTTCTCCCACATCCGGGCGATGGCCGGCAGGCCGACGACGGGGGTCCAGTACGGCCCCTGCTGGTAGCTCGCGTCCTCGGTGAAGAGCGTGACCAGCACGTCGGTGCCCGGGGTCCGCCAGAGCCGCTCGTAGGTGGCCAGCCAATCCTCGACGTGCTTCCTGTCCATGGCCCTCACCTTGCCATCCGAGCGGCGGCCAGCTGGGATAACCCACAGGCTAGCTGACAGGCAGGGGTGGGCCGACGAGCTCTCGTCGTCGGCCCACCACCAGCTGTCCGTCCGGACCGTCAGCTCACGCCCCGAACCGCCTCGATGATCGTCTCGGCGACCTCGCTCGGCCGGGCTACCGCCATCGCGTGCGAGCCGCCGACGACCTCGCGCTGCCCCCGGGGGTTGGCCCGCTCGGCCATGAAACGGTGCACCTCGGCGGGGATGTTCTTGTCCGCGTCCCCGAAGACGAACCAACTGGGCAGCGACCGCCAGGCGGGGTCGCCGGTGAGCTTGTCGGCCAGGCCCTGTTCGGTGATCGGTCGCTGGGTCCGGGCCATCAGCGCGGCCACGTCGTCCGACGAGTCCGCGCAGAACTGCGCGTGGTACTGGTCCTGGCCGATCGCCACCTCGTTCCCACCGGTCGACACCGGGTACTTCACCAGCGTGTCGGCGAGCGTGCTGCCGGGGAACTTCGCGGACAGCGTCAGCGCCGACTCGCCGGTGTCCGGGGCGAAGGCGTTGACATACACGAGGGCCCGCACCGAGGTGTCGCCGGCTGCGGCCTGCGTGATCACCATGCCGCCGTACGAGTGGCCGACGAGGACGACCGGACCGCCGATCCCGCGGACGACGTCCTGCACGTACGCGGCGTCGCCCGCGACGCTCCGCAGCGGGTTCGCGACGGCCACCGAGTCGTACGCGGCGCCCAGCCGCTCAAGGACACCGTTCCAGCTCGCCGACTCGGCGAACGCGCCGTGCACGAGCACGATGGTGGGCTGTGAATCTGGCATGACAGGGGCCCCCTCACTCCGTGAAGCTGTTCACCGCCGGTCGCACTGGTACGCCTGGATACCCGTTACGAGAGTGTGAAACGTCCGACCCGATGAGCAGGAGGCTGCGATGGCTACGACGACGCTGGCCGAGGTGACGGCCGAACTGGCCGAGCTGGAGGACCCGAAGGCACGGGACGGCTCGCCGACCCGGATCCCGTGGTCGCGAGTGCCGGCTGGGCGCTGACCACCGAGCGCGTGACGAAGAAGCCCGAGAGCCTGGACCTCCCGGGGCTGCTCGATGCGATCGAGACCGAGATGAAGGGCGCGCCGGATCGTCTGCAGTGGGCGATGAACCACTGCCTGGCGCAGATCGGCATCGAGCACGCCGAGCGGGATAGGCAGCACGTTTCGGTCTCGCAGCCCGCATCGGCGGGGTCGACGTCGTCTCCCGCGCGCCCCTATAGTGAGTTCCATTATGAGACTTACGGTGTTCTGGCGGTGGTGGGTCGCCGGCACGACCAGCCAACTCGGTTCGGCGGTCGGCGCGCTGGCCCTACCGCTGACCGCGCTGACAGTGCTCCACGCGTCGGCCTTCGAGATGGGCCTGGTCACGGCGGCGGGCTATCTGGCGTACCTTCTGATCAGCCTGCCGGCGGGCGTGATCGTGCAGCGTCTGCCGCTGCGCGGCATGCAGGTCGCCCTGGACCTGGTCCGGGCCCTCGCCATCGCGTCGGTCCCCCTGGCCTGGTGGTTCGACATGCTGACGGTGACCCAGCTGATCGCTGTCGCCCTGGTGGTGAGCTTCGCCAACGTGCTGTTCGACGTGGCGAACCAGACCTTCCTGCCGGAGATCGTGCCGGCCGCGCAGTTGCAGGCCCGCAACAGCCTCACCTCCGGCACGCACGCCGCCACCGCGCTGGGCGGGCCATCCCTGGGTGGTCTCGCGGTGCAGTTGCTGGGTGCGGTGCCGACGCTGTTCGTGGACGCCGTCAGCTACCTGCTCTCCGCCACGCTGCTGCGCACCCTTCCGGCCCGGCGGGTGCAGCGACCGGCCGAGCGGCCGCCGATGGTCACCATGATCCGCGAGGGCTGGCACTTCGTGCTCCGGCACCCGATCATCGGACCGGCCATGTGGGACGCCACCGCGACGAACTTCGTCAACGGCGCCATGCTCGCCTTGATCCCGTTCTACCTGGTGCGTGAGCTGCACGCATCGCCGCTCATGGTCGGGCTGCTGGTCGCCACCGACGGCCTCGGCACGCTCATCGGCGCGGCGTTGACGACTCGCTTCACCGAGCGGTTCGGCACCGCACGCGGCCTGATCATCGCGGCCTTCGTCGGTGTGGCCGGCGCGCTCATCATCCCGCTGGGCACCGGCACCGCCGCCTTCCTGGCCTTCACCGTCGGGAACCTCGTCTTCGCCGGCTCCACTGTGGTGCTCAGCGTGACCACCCGCACCTACCGAATGCTCGCCAGCCCACCGGAACTGCTGTCCCGGGTGATCGCCACGGTCAAGTTCGTCTCCTGGGGCGCCATCCCGGTCGGTGGCCTCCTCGCCGGCATCCTGGCCGGGCCACTGGGCGCCCGTACCACCCTGCTGATCTTCGGGGCGCTCACGGTGCTGTCCCCGATCATCTACCTGTCGACGCCGATCCGCCGACTGCGTGACCTGCCGCTCGACCCCACGCCAACACCGACCGAGGCGCGGGTGTGAAACGGTCAGGTGCGCTCCCGTTCTGTCCACATGGCTCACCGGAAATATCGACAGAAGGTGTAGCCCTCGGTCCACCGGGGCAAGAACCCGCCCATGGAGGGAACGGCAGGGCGCGAGAGGCAACAGCTCGGCCGGCGGCACCGAACCGGTGAGCCGGAGCGGGCAGGCCTGGCGACCCCACTGCCGGCGGCCTCCGTCTGATGCGGCTGAGGCACAGCCTCCCCCCGGTGGCGCTCGGCGCGGTGGCGCTCGGCGCGGCTCTGGGTGCCAACCCCGCCCACGCCGACACCCCGCCGCCACCGCGTCTCCCGCTGGTGGAGGTCGCCACCTCTTCGGAGGCCATCAAGGTCTCGGTGGCCGACGTGGTCGAGGTGGAGTTGACCGTCCCTCTGCCGCTACCGACGGCGGTCGTGTCCCTGCCCGTGCCCGTGCCCCTGCCGTCGACGGACCCGCTGCCCCTGCCGTCGGCCGTTCCGCTGCCGACGGCGTCGGCCGTTCCGCTGCCGACGGCGTCGGCCAAGCCCTCCACAGCTCCGCCGAGTCGGCCGGCCGGCACCCCGTCGTCGCCGCAGGCCACACGGGCACCATCCGCCTCGGCATCCCCGGAGGCACGGGTCGCCTCGCCGCCGTCGCCGGCACCCTCGACACGAATGCCGGCGACGGTGACCCGAAGCGGCGCCCACGTCAGGTCCGATGGCCGGGCGTCGGAACAGGCGCGGGCGACGATGACCGCTGTCACCGGACAGCGGCCCAACCCGCCCGCCCGTCCCGCGCCGGGGCCACCGGCGTTCGTGCTGGCGCTGGCGTCCGCACCGACCGGCATCGGCGCCGGCGGCGCTGATCCACCCACGTCAACAGCCGAAGCTTCGCCACCCACCTCGCCGCTGCGGCCAGGCCTCACCGTCACCGCCGTCGACCTGCGCGCGACCAGCCGTCCCGTCGAGCGGGGTCCTCCCCCACCCCAATGACTCCTGATCACCCACTCGCGTCCACGACGTTGATCAGGAGAGGTTCATGGAAATCGCCGTTATCTGGATCCCCGCCCACATCGAGCCGTCGGAGCCCGCCATCGCGAGGTGCCTCAGCCACCTTCGCGAACACTCCTACCGATTCGCAGGAATCATGCGGGCCCCCTGGGAGACCGTCGAGCAGACGATGATCGACGGTGAGGTGGATGTCGTCGTCATCGCCGACTTCGCCCACCTCCCGCCGGACCGATCCCCCCGGATCGAGCTGGCCAGCTCCCCCGACGGCGACACGGACGAGGACCGAACGGTTCCGGGCACACAGCTCGACTGACACCACGAAGCGCCCCGTCCGCAACGGACGGGGCGCTTCGTCAATCTTCTGTCCCGTGCTCAACCGCGAACACCCTGGGTCAGGCCGCGACGGCCGCCCGGACGTCGTCGTCGGCGGCGCGCAGCCGGGCCGCGGCCTCCTCGGCGGTGCAGTTCGCCAACAGCAGCACGATGGCCGTCTTGGCGTGCCCGTGCGCCGCCGCGAGCGCCCGCGCTGCCGTGTCCAGGTCGGCGTCGGCGGCCTCGGCGACGATCCGCCGCGCCCGGTCGACGAGCTTCTCGTTCGTGGCGTTCATGTCCACCATCAAATTGCCGTAGACCTTGCCGAGCCGGGCCATCGTGGCGGTGGAGAGCATGTTGCAGACCAGCTTCTCGGCGGTGCCGGCCTTGAGCCGGGTGGAACCGGTGAGCACCTCGGGGCCGGTGGGCACCTCGATGGCGACGTCGGCGTGCCGGCTGGTCACCGCGTCGGTGTTGCAGGCCACCGAGACGGTCGCCGCGCCAAGCGCGCGGGCGTGATCCAAGCCACCGACGACGTACGGGGTACGGCCGCTGGCGGCGAGCCCGACCACCGTGTCGCGGGCGGTCAGGCCGACGGCGTCGAGGTCGGCGACGGCGCGGGTCGGGTCGTCCTCCGCGCCCTCGACGGCGACACCGAAGGCTCGTGCCCCGCCGGCGAGCAGACCGACGACCCGCTCGGGCGTCGTGCCGAAGGTGGGTGGGATCTCGACGGCGTCGAGCATGCCGATCCGGCCGCTGGTGCCCGCGCCGAGGTAGATCAGCCGTCCGCCCTGGCGGAGCGACGCCACGATGACGTCGACGGCGGCCGCGATGTCCGGCACGGCCCGGCGGACAGCGTCGGCGACGGTCTGGTCCTCGTCGTTCATCGCGAGAAGCAACTCGGTGGGAGACATCCGGTCGAGGTCGCCGGTCTTGTCGTTGCGGGTCTCGGTGCCGAGGGTGCTGAGGTCCACGGGGTGCTCGTTCCTCTCGCTGGTGTGCAGTCGCCGGCCGGCGGGGAGAGGTCCTCCGGTCGCCCGGCGGCTCGCCGTCGAGTGCGTCCTCGCGGCCCGCCGTCGCGGCCAGGCCGAGGGCGCAGCAGCGAGCAGTCCCCGTATCAGCAGGCTGAAACCACAGCGTAACCAGCCCGGACGGGCGGTGGCAAAAAGTTTCGCGTTAGGCTGAGTCAACGTCACTTATTGACAACCGCTGGTTGGGAGCGAGCCGTGCGTCAACTCGACCTCGTCGTGATCGTGCTGTACCTCGTGGTGATCGCCTACGTCGGACTACGCCTGTCCGGTAAACAGAAGTCCGCCAAGGACTACTTCGTGGGCGAGGGTCGACTGCCGTGGTGGACCGTCTCGTTCTCCGTGGTCGCCACTGAGACCAGCGTCCTGACCGTGATCAGTGTTCCCGGCGGCGCCTACAGCGGTCAGGGCTTCGGCAACGTCGAGCTGGCCCTGGGTTACGTCATCGGTCGGGTCGTCGTGGCCGCGGTGCTCATCCCGCTCTACAAGCGGGGTGGGTTCGTCAGCGCCTACCAGTACCTCGGTGAGCGGTTTGGCCTGAAACTTTAGGGTCTGGCGTCGGTGACGTTCGTCTTCACCCGCCTGCTCGCCGAGGGTGTACGGCTGTTCGCCTCGGCCATCCCCATCAAGCTTCTTCTCGACGAGTTCGGGCTGAATGTCGGCTACCAGGCCATCATCATCGTCCTGACGCTGATCACTGTGGTCTACACCTACCTCGGTGGCATCAAGGCGGTCATCTGGACCGATGCCATCCAGATGGGGCTGTACCTGGGCGGGGCGATCCTGGCCATCGCGGTGCTCAGCCACGCCGTCGGCTTCGACGGCTACTCGCAGGCCCTGGACGCCGGCAAGTTCCAGCTCTTCGACACCAACTTCGCGCTCTCGCACGTGCTCACCAGCCCGTTCGCCCTGCCGACAGCGATCATCGGTGGCGCGATCTTCGCGATGGCCAGCCACGGGTCGGACCAGCTGATCGTGCAGCGCATCCTGTCCACCCGCACGCTGCGCGAGGGACAGAAGGCGATGATCTCCTCGGGCATCTTCGTGGTGATCCAGTTCGCGGCGTTCTCGCTGGTCGGCGCGCTGCTGTGGTCGTACAACAAGGGTCAGACCTTCAAGGAACTCGGCCTGGCGAGCAGCGACAACCTCTACCCGAGCTTCATCCTGCACGCCCTGCCGGTGGGCATCTCGGGTCTGCTGGTGGCCGGCATCCTCGGCGCCGCGATGGGCTCGCTGTCCTCGGCGCTGAACTCGATGTCGAACTCCACAGTCGCCGACTTCATCCACAGCTTCTTCCGCAAGGTCCCGTCGGACGACGCGATGCTCCGCCTCGCCCGGGTGATGACCCTGGTCTGGGCGGTGCTGATGGCGATCTTCGCCTGTGCGTTCAGCTCCAGCACCGGAAACGTCTACCTGACCGGTTTGACCATCGCCGGCTACACCTACGGGGCGCTGCTCGGAGCCTTCCTGCTCGGCCGCCTCGTCAAGCGGGCCAACCAGGTCGACGCGGTGATCGCCTTCCTGGTCACCGTGGCGGTGATGACCTACATCGTCCGCTACGTCAAGATCGATGTGACGACGGCCGGGACGACCACCGCCACCGCCATCGCCGCGCAGTGGCTGGTCCCGATCGGCGTCCTGATCACCCTGGTCGTCGGCGCGGTGTCCAGCCGGTTCCACCCGGCCCCGGAGACGCCGTACGACCATGGGCGTAGCGACGAGGTCGACGACGACGCAGCGGCGGCCCCCGCCGGCCGGGCATGAAGGAGTACGTGATGCGCGTGATCGGCCTGATGTCCGGAACCTCCTACGACGGCATCGAAGCCGCCGCGGCCGAGTTCGAGCTGAACGGCGACACAGTGCGGATGCGACCGCTGGGCCGGCTCAGCCACCCGTACTCCGACGAGTTGCGCGCGCGGATCGCCGCCGCCCTGCCGCCCGCGGCGACCACCACCGAGGCGATCTGCGTGCTGGACACCGGCATCGGCCAGTCCTTCGCCGAGGCCGGCGTGCGGGCCCTCGCCGAACTGTGCGACGGCGATGCCGATCTGGTCGTCTCGCACGGGCAGACCATGCACCACTGGGTCGAGGACGGCACCGTTCGGGGCACTCTCCAGCTGGGTCAGCCGGCCTGGATAGCGGAGGCCACCGGCCTCCCGGTCGTGGCCGACCTGCGCAGCCGCGACGTGGCCGCCGGCGGCCAGGGCGCTCCCCTGGTCGCCCTCTTCGACGCACTGCTGCTGGGCGGTCTACCCGGCGTTCCGGCCGCGCTGAACCTGGGTGGCATCGCCAACATCACCGTCGTCGCTCCTGATGCGGACCCGCTCGCGTTCGACACCGGTCCGGCGAACGCGCTCCTCGACGCCGCCGCCCGCCACTTCAGCGGGGGCGTCGAGGAGTACGACCGGGACGGGCGCGGGGCGGCTGCCGGGCAGGTGAACCCGGAGCTGCTGCGGCGGCTGCTCGACGAGCCGTACTACCGGCTGCCCGGCCCGAAGAGCACCGGGAAAGAGCTGTTCCATCTGCCCTACCTGCTCGCCGCCCTCGCCGACGCGCCCACGCCGGACCCACAGGACGTGTTGGCCACGCTCACCCGGCTGACGGCGGTCACCGTGGCCGGCGCCTGCCGCGACCACGGCGTCACCCGCCTCGTCGTCTCCGGCGGCGGCGCACACAACCCGACGCTGATGCGCATGATCGCCGACGAGCTGCCCGGCGTCCAGCTGTCGTCCAGCGACGACCTGGGCATCGCGGCGGACGCCAAGGAGGCGCTGGCCTTCGCGCTGCTGGGCTACCTGACAGTGCACGGGCTGCCCGGCACCCTGCGCTCGGGCACCGGCGCGCGGCACGCCTCCGTGCTCGGCAGCATCACCCCCGGCCGGCAGCCGCTGCGGCTGCCGGCCCCGGCCAGCAGCGCTCCCCACCGACTGCTGATCGCCGGCCGTCCCGCCGTGCCGCCGGTGGCCGGCTGACCACGCTCCCGGGAGGATCCGCCGATGAGACCCGTCGTACCCGTGCCGCCGCCGACCGCGGCCGGCGCCCGCGCCCGCGCGGTTGCCGAACTGCTGCGCTCGCGCCTCGATGATCCGAGTCGGGCCAGCGCCGAGCTGCCCCGGAGGCTGGCGGCGGCGCACGACGCCTCGCCGTACCTGTTCGAGCCGCAGGCAGTGGTTCGCGCGACCTCGGCCGCCGAGGTGGGGGCGTTGATGGCCGGCGCCCGGGAGGCCGGCGTGCCGCTGACCCTGCGCGGCGGCGGCACCAGCCTCGCCGGGCAGGCCGGCGGCGCGGGCGTGCTGGTCGACGTCCGGACCGACTGGCGGCACGCCGAGGTCCTCGACGACGGCCGCCGCATCCGGCTCCAGCCGGGCCTGACGATCCGGCAGGCCAACGCTCGGCTGGCCCGCTACCGACGCCGGCTCGGCCCGGACCCGGCCAGCGAGGCCGCCTGCACTGTGGGTGGCATGGTGGCCAACAACTCCAGCGGGATGACCTGCGGCACCACCGACAACGCGTACCGCACCATGGAGTCGCTGCGCTTCGTGCTTCCGTCCGGCACCGTCGTCGACTCCGGCGCCCGCGACGCCGACGACCGGCTGCGGGCCGACGAGCCCGAGCTGCACGCCGGGCTGCTGCGCCTGCGCGACCGGGTGCGCGCGACGCCGGGGTCGCGGGCCACCATCGAGCGGCTGTTCGCGATGAAGAACACCATGGGGTACGGGCTGAACTCGCTGCTCGACCACGGCACCCCGGTCGAGATGCTCGCCCACCTGATGATCGGCAGCGAGGGCACGCTCGGCTTCGTGGCCGAGGCCGTCTTCCGTACCGTCGAGATCCACGACCACGCCGCCACCGGCCTGCTGATCCTGCCCGGTCTCACCGACGCCACCGACGCGCTGCCGGCCCTGCTCGCCGCCGGCGCCCGTACCGCCGAACTGCTCGACGCGGCCTCGCTGCGGGTCAGCCAGCGCGACCCAGGTGCGAGCCCGGCCCTGCGCGGGTTGACGGTCACCGGCCACGCCGCGCTGCTGGTGGAGTTCGCCGAGGACAGCGCGGAGCAGTTGGCCGCGACGCTGGCCGACGCCCGGCCCGTACTCAACCGGCTGCCGGCCGTCACCGGCACCGAGCTGACCGGCGACCCCCGCGAACGGGCCAACCTCTGGCACCTGCGCAAGGGCCTCTACACCGCCGTCGCCGGGGCCCGCCCGCCCGGTACCACGGCCCTGCTGGAGGACGTCGCGGTGCCGATGCCGCGCCTGACCGGCACCTGCGACGGGCTGATCCGCCTGTTCGACAGGCACGGCTACCCGGACGCGGTGATCTTCGGACACGCCCGCGACGGCAACCTGCACTTCATGCTGACGCAGTCCTTCGACACCCCGGCCGAGATCGACCGCTACGCCCGGTTCACCGACGACATGGTCGACCTGGTGCTGGCCGAGGGGGGAACACTCAAGGCGGAGCACGGCACCGGCCGGGCCATGGCGCCCTTCGTCCGCCGGCAGTACGGCGACGAGCTGTACGACGTGATGCGCGAACTCAAGCGGCTGTGCGACCCGAGCGGCCTGCTCAACCCCGGTGTGCTGCTCAACGACGACCCGACAGTGCACCTGCGACAGCTCAAGGCCGTCCCGACTGTCGACCCCGAGCTGGACGCCTGCGTCGAGTGTGGCTACTGCGAGCCGGTGTGCCCCACCGCCGACGTCACCACCACCCCCCGGCAGCGCATCGTCCTGCAACGGCAGATCGCCCTCGCCACCGCTGCCGGCGACGAGGAGCGCCGCCGGGAACTGACCGCCGACTACGAGTACGCCGCTGTGGACAGCTGCGCGGCGGACAGCCTCTGCGTCACCGCCTGCCCGGTCGGCATCGACACCGGGGCAGCGATGAAACGGCTACGCGCCGAGCGGCACACCCCTCGCGCCCAGCGCACCGCCCGCACTGCCGCGCGACACTGGCAGGCCGCCGTGACGGGCGTCCGGGTCGGACTGACCGCCGCGCACGCCGTACCGACGCCGATGACCCGCGCCGTCACCAAGGCCATCTGTGGTCTCGGCGCCACCGACCTCATGCCGCTGTGGAGCGACGACATGCCACGCGCCGGCGCGGCCCGACCCACCCCCCGCAGCGCGCCGGACGCCCAGGCGGTGTTCTTCGCGGCCTGCGTCGGCAGCCTCTTCGCACCCGAGGACGGCTCGTCCGGCGGAACGGCTGCGGCGTTCCTGCGTCTGTGCGAACTGGCGGGGGTGCCGCTCGTCGTACCGACCGGCACGACCGGCCTGTGTTGCGGCACCCCGTGGCAGTCCAAGGGCTACCCCGCCGGTCACCGTGAGATGGCCGAGCGGACCCTGGCCGCGCTCTGGGCGGCCAGCGACGAGGGCCGCCTGCCCGTCGTGTGCGACGCGTCCTCCTGCACGCACGGCCTGACGCAGCTGACCGCCGCGCTGGCCGAGGAGGACCGGGCACGCTACGGCGCGCTGCGCTTCGTCGACAGCGTGACCTTCACCGCCGAGCACCTCCTGCCGGCGCTGCCGCAGCCGCGGCGACTGGGCTCGCTGGCCCTGCACCCCACCTGCTCCACGGTCCACCTGGGCGGCATCGACGACCTGCGCGCAGTGGCCGGGGCGGTCGCCGACACCGTCACCGTGCCGGACAGCTGGGGGTGCTGCGCCTTCGCCGGTGACCGGGGGCTGCTGCACCCCGAGGTCACTGCCGGCGCCACAGCGGCGCAGGCCGCCGAGATCAATGAGCGCGACCACGACGCGTACGCCTCCTGCAACCGCACCTGCGAGATGGGCATGAGCCGGGCCACCGGCCAGCCGTACCGGCACGTGCTCGAGGTGCTCGTCGAGGCGATTGAGCCGCCAGCGTAGCCGGTGCCGCACCCGTGAGCGCGCCGCCCGCCGCAGATCTGCGGCGGGCGGCGCGGTTGTGCGTGACCTCAGGAGAGCGCGATGTCGCGGTAGTGGCGTCCTACCGCTCGTTGTAGCCCTGGGAGTTCCAGAACGCGGTCGGGTCGGCGTTGTCCAGGGTGGAGTCGCCGACGCTGACGGCAGCGTGGGTCTGCCGGCCGGCCCGGACCTCGACGTGGGTGTGCGCGCCCGAGCTGGAGGACACCCCGTGCCACGATTCATCCGCGATGATCTCGCCCTTGCTGATGGCGTCGCCCACGCTCACCCCGGACCTCGGCGCGGTGTGCAGGTAGATCACCGACTTGTTGAGCGAGGAGTTGTAGACGGAGATCGTGGACAGGCCGCCGCTGCCGGTGGTGCCCCGCGCGACGTAGATGACCGTTCCGGAGACCAGGGCGCGCACGTCCGAGCCGACGCTGCGGGCGATGTCGATGCCCTCGTGCCGGCCGGGCGTGGTGGTGTAACCGTCGAAGCCGCACGTGACAGTGCCGCCGCTGGCCTGGTACAGCGCGTACGACAGGTTCGTGCGCGTCGACGGCGAGAACTGGTGCGAGGCGTTGTTGTTCTTCAACGTGGCGTTGAGGTTGCTTTTCGCGCCGGCCGCGAAGTCCTGGTAAGAACCGGCGTAGCCGCTGTTGAAGTAGACGCGTACGGTCTTGGTGCTGCGGTTCCAGACCGAGGCGGCCTCGTTCTTGATGCACAGGCCCTTGCCGGCGCCAGCGCCCTTGAAGTCGTAGCACGAGGGCTGCTCGGTGCCGTAGTCGTCGAGCGAACCGGTGAAGTCCGAGACCGATCCCGCGTGGTCACTGTTGTAGTAGTAGCAGAACTCGCCGCTGTCGCAGACCCCGTCTCGGGCCGCCGCCGACGCAGGCGATGCGACGCTGAGGATCGAGGTGGTCGCGGCCAGCGCGACGCCGACGGCGGCGAGGCTCTTACGGATGTTCATGGTGTCCTTTCAGAAACGGTGAGGGGTGCGGGTCACTGCCCGCGCTGGTACTGCTCCCAGGTCCTGATCGGGACCTGGGGGCCGTCGTCCGGTCCCTGGTTGGCCAGGCCGTTCATGCCGAGGTGGTAGTCGCCGACCTGGTGCTGCGCCTGGCTGGACAGGTCCGTGTCGTTGATCGCCGTGGCGTGGATGTGCCACGGCCAGTCGCCCTGATTCGGGTTACGGACCCAGGCCGCGAAGCCGACCTTGCGCAGGGCCCGGGCGACGGCGGTGCGCTTGGCCGCGGTCATGCCGGTGACCGCGATGTCCACCACACCCCCGCCGTCGTGCGTGCCGGCCGAGGTGGGGTCACCTCCGGGGTTGTACGAGCCCTGGTCGAGGACCAGGGTGTAGCCGAGCAGACGCTGGGCCTCGGCCAACATCGCCTGCGTACGGGCGTTGACGACGTACCCGTCCCGCGGGACCTTCGCACCCGGGCCGATCGTGTTGGCGACGGTGTAGCGGTTCTGCCCGAGCTTCGTCAGCGACGTCGTGCCGGGCAGCCCGTTCGCGGCCAGGCCGGTGTAGCCGAGCGAGCGCTGGTACGCGGCGTACGCCGAGACGGTCACGGTGCCGAAGTAGCCGTCGACCCACTGCGCGTTCAGCAGGTTCTGGGCCTGGAGCGCCTGCTCGACGGCGAGTACGGAGTTCTTCGCGCCCGGGGTCAGTGTGTTGTCGGCCCGGCGGGGGTCGATCTGAGCGGCCAGGACGGTGGCCTCCATGTCCACGACTGGCCGCGCGGCCGTGGCGACGGTTCGCTGCGGTGTGGCGCCGGGTGTCGAGGCCCACGCGTGGGCCGGAACACCGACGGCCACGCAGAGCGCGGCGAGCCCGACGGATAGCCACTGATGGCGCACTGTTGATCCTCCTCGCAGTTGGTGTGTCGTTCGGAACTGACATCACCTTGCGAGAATCGACCTACTGTTCGGTACCCCTGCTGTCCTGTCAGATCCGTCAGGCCATCATCGACCTCGATGGATGTGGTGTTGTCAGCTTCGGCGGCACCCGGGCCTGACATCGACGGTTCGCACTCTGACACCGGTCGAGCTGACCGGGGAGCGCACTCAGGCGGTGACGGTGACCATGAAGTACACCGGCCGGCGGGTGGGAAAATACTCCTGCCCGTTCTCGTCGACCATCTTCCAGCTGACCCAGCACTTCCCGGGACGACTCGGCGCGATGACCTCGACACTGATCATCACCTGCTCGTCGGGCGGTGTGTCACCGATCGCCACCCGGTCCGGCACCTGGCAACCGTCGGCGTCCGCGGTGGGGTTGGTCCGCTGGAGGAAACGGTTGTGCCAGGCAACCTTCCCCACGTTCTTGAGGGCCCATACCTTGACAAACTGGGAGTTCACCCGGACCCGGGTGCCGTCGGGGATGGTGATGTCGGAGATGAACTTGCTGGAGTCGCCGGGGATCAGCGAGTCGGAGAACGCCGAGGCCGACGGCGACGGTGCTGACGACGCCGCCACCGCGCCGGGGTCGTCCCGCGACGACCGGCCGCGGACGACGACGCCCAGGACGGCGACCATCGCCACCACCAGGACCACCGCGGCGGCGGCGAGCCATGGCAGCCGGTGCCACCGTCCACCCACGCCCTCGTCGTCGGTCGGCGGATAGTCCGCGCTGCGCAGCGCGTCCTGCTCATTCGGAGACGACGCGGGGACGACGGGCCCGTGGGTCTCCGAGGCGTCGGTCCCGGTGTCGAGCTTCTTTCTGTCCGCGGTGATCGGGGTGTCGGCGCCGGTCGGGGACCCGGTACCGACCGGCGCGGCATCGCCGCCTTCGGTGCCAGCGGCAGACGCGGGGCGCTGCGCGTCCTCCCAGCGACGCCGCCACTGGACCTCGTCGGCCTCGCAGGCTCGGACGAACTCCCGCACGGTCTCCCAGGAGGGGAACCTGGTCCCGGCGGCGGCCTCGTGCAGCGTGGTGTGCGAGATCCGGCCCGACCGCCCCGCCATCTTGCGGAACGACGGGTCGCCCGCGGCGGTCCGCAGGGTCCGTAGCTGTTCGGCGAACCTCTCGGCGGCCTGTCTGTCCTGAGTCGACTCGGCGGCGGCACGCTGGTTCTTCATCACTCCCCCATGTCGGACGACGTCGTCAGGCGTTGTCAGAGCGTGTCAGAGGGTACCGAACGGGCCAAGGCCACCATCGATGTGGTGCATCGACGGGGAGCTGGCACAGCCAGCGCCCCGCTGGGCTTTCAAACGACCTTGGGCGTGGCGCGCATGCCCACGTAGCAGACCTGAGTGCCGTTGGTGAGGGTGGAGAAGACCACCGGCATGTAGTCCTCGCTGAACGACGGTCCCGCGCCGGAGGCGGCGAAGACCGTCGCGGTGACCGGTTCCAGGTCCATCTCCAGGGGCGGCGACATGCCTGCCATGTCGTCGACGAACTCGTACCGCAGGTGCGGCGAGCCGTCGTCGGTGCGGGAGACGGTGAGGACGACACCCTCGCGCCGGTACGTGCCGAGCAGCGGTTCGAGGTCGATCGAGGGTGGAACGGGGGCCGGGGCGAACGGTGCGGGCATGGTGACGTCGGCGAGTTCGGAGAGCAGATCGCGGAACAGGTCGGCGTAGAGCAGTCGGGCCGCGCCGCCGTTGGTCATCAGGACCAGGGCGAGGTTCGCGTGCGGGACGACGCGCAGGTAGGCGTACTGGCCGATGGCCGCGCCGTCGTGGCCGTAGCCGGGGACGCCGTCCCAGTCGTAGAGCGTCCAACCCAGACCCCACCCGTCGGCGCTGACCGTCCACTTGTCGGGCACGTCGACAGCGCGGTGTCGCATGGCGGCGACAGCATCGGTGGACAGCACCCGGGTGCCGTCGGGCGCGAGGCCGCCGTCGAGATGCATCCGGGCGAAGCGGGCCATGTCGCCGGCGGAGACGATGACCCTGCCCGCCGGACCCATGGACCGGGGCATCAGGTCCCAGGACGGGGCCGGGTCGGGATAGCCGCCGGACTCGCCCAGGTGGCTCATGGCGACACGGAAGCGCAGGGCCTCCTCCGGCAGTGTCATCGAGCGTTCCAGGCCGAGCGGCTCGAACAGGAGGCTCTTGAGGGCCTGGTCCCAGGTCAGGCCGGTGAGCCTCTCAATGACGCGGCCCAGGACGATGTAACCGAGCCCGCCGTACGAGATGGCCGTGCCGGGCGGGCAGTCCAGCGCCACCCGTCGGGCTGCGCTGACGTATCGGGCGAGGCAGTCGTCACCGCGGCCGCCGTCGAAGTTGAAGTCGTTTGTCACGCCGCCGGTGTGCGACAGCAACTGCCGAACGGTGATCGTCCTGGTCGCCTCGGGGTCGGGTGTGGCAAACTCCGGCAGCACGTCCACAACCGGCGCGTGCAGGTCCAGCTTTCCCTCGTCGGCGAGCCGCATGATGAGCGTTGCGGTGTAGACCTTCGCGATCGAGCCGGACAGGAACACCGAGTCCGGGGTGACCGCCACGCCGGTGCCACTGTGCAGCACACCACTTGCCAGCTCGTGGATCTGCCCGTCGAGCAGCACGGCCAGGCTCGCGCCGGGGACGTGGTGCGTGTGGCGCAGCTCGTCGAACCGCCGCTGCCAGCGGTCGACGTCGAGTCGCCGGCCGGGCAACCTCCGTACGGACGGGGGGTGCAGGTCGCTGTCGGCGTTCCGGCTCAGCGTTTCGGTCATGGTGCTTCCCTTCGGTCGATCAGGCGTTGGCACGGCACGTGCCGTGCCGCTTGTAGATCGCGCTCAGTCTGGACACGCACCCGGGGAATTGTCAACGGCACGTGCCGTGCCGTTACAGTGGCGGCATGAGCGACGACCGCCGCACCAGGGCCGCCGACCGGACCAACGCGATCATGCGTACGACGCTGGAGCTGGCGCAGGAGGTCGGTTACGCCAAACTCAGCATCGAGGGGGTAGCGGCGCGCTCCGGCGTCGGCAAGCACACGATCTACCGGCGCTGGCCGTCCAAGGGGGCCCTGTTCCTGGACGCGGTGCTGACCTCCGGCGAACCCACACTCGACTACCCCGACACCGGCGACGTCGTGGCCGACCTGCGCCAGCAGATCCACGCGGCGGTCGACCTCCTGGGCCAGCCTCCACTGGGCCCCCTCTACCGGGCCCTGGTCGGCGAGGCCCAGCACGATCCGATGGTCGCCGCCGCGCTCAACGAACGGTTCATCCGCCCCCAGGCGGACCGGACCGTCGCCCGATTGCGGAGGGCACAGCAGCAGGGGCAGATCTCATCCGACTTCGACCTGGACGTGGCCATGGCGATCCTGTCCGGCCCGCTCTACTTCCAGTTCCTCATCACCCAGGAGCCGCTGACCCACGAGTACGTCGATCGCGTACTCAAGGCTCTGCTCGTGGGGCTGACGCCGCGGTCGTAGGACGCGCCGGCCCGCCGGGACGGTGGTCCCGGCGGGCCCGGCGTCACGGGCAGGGTGTCCGCGCGCAGACGTCGACGACAGTGCCGGTGAGCAGGAAGACCGCCTTCTGTTTCTGGGCTGCGGCCTGGGCGCGGGGGAACTCGTGCGGATCGTCGCCGAACTCCGGCCCGGCCGGAGCGAGGTTGGTCGGTGGTGGCGCGTACGCCGCACCGCTGTTCCAGATCACGATCGCCGAGCCGGTGTACGGGTAGCGGCGGATCGGCGTGATGCCCCAGTACGGCCGCACGTCCAGTGACCAGCCGTCGGCGAGCGCGGGGGTGTGCAGGCGCGCGCCGATGGTGCGCGCCTGCACCTCCGCCGCGGCCGGCGAGACCTGGTGGTCGCCGAAGGCCACGTGCATCAGCACCTGGTGCGCCGGGGTACGCGGTAGTGGCCGGTCGGTCATGTGCTGGGCGTACCCGTTGGCCTCGGACCGGTCCCACAGCATCTGCAGCAGCGCGAGGACCAGTTGTTGGTCGACCTTGTCCGGGTAGTAGCCGTCCAGCACGGTCTGGAACGGCGCGAAGTCCACGCTGCGTTGCAGCAGCGTGGAGTAGTTCATCCCCGGTACGCCGAGCACCGACCGGGTCCAGTCCTGGGCGATGGCGGTGAGCGCACCTCCGTTGATGCCGCCCTGACTGTTGCCGTCGTAGTGCAGCCCGCCGACGCGGTCGATCAGCGGCCGGGCGGTGGCGTCGCGGAACGCCGGGTGGGCGGCGAACCCGGCCGGGTGGATCATCGCGCGACCCAGGAAGAGGAAGTTCAGGAAGCTCTGCTGCAACCGGTCCGCCACCGCGGGGAAGACACTGAGGTCGGTGAAGGCGCCGGCCACGAAGGGGACGTCGGCGGCGGCCATGCCGATCCAGCTGGTCGCGCAGAAGGTGAAGTTGTGGGTGTTCGACATCGTCTTGACGTTGCCGGCGTTGATCTCGGTCGGTCTGCCGAGCAGTCCGTGGCCGTAGAGCGAGAGGTGCGCCGGCCTCGCGGCCGAGGCGCTGCGCGGGATGTTGCAGACGAAGTCCGTCGCCAGCGTCGTGCCGGACGGTGTGGGCAGGGCGTTCGGCGTGGGCGGCGTCCCGGCGCCGCCGGCCGGCCCGTAGTGCAGCCGGGAGCCGGGCCCGCCGTCGCCGGTCAGATAGGACGGTACGCCGATGGTGCCGGTCACCTGCCGGGCGATCAGCGGATCCTGCTCCGGTGGATAGTCGGTCACCTGGGTGATGCTGACCGACGGCGCGGCCCGACCGAGGTCGGCGAACGCGTCGTCCCGGACCGCCACCATCCGCCCGGTCAGCCCGTGCCGGCTGGCCACCGTGAAGTCCCAGGCCAGGTAGAGGTTGTGCCGATTGACGCCGGTCCGAGTCAGGTCGGTGACGATCCGCCGCAGCTGCGGCCCGCGAGCGTCCCGCTGCTTGAGGCCGGCACCGGTCAGGTACGTCGTGAACGCCTTCGGCGCCGGAATCACCGCCCCGTCGCCGTCGCGCAGGCCGCGCAGCCCGACGACGTAGCGGGTGCCCTCGGTCAGCGCCACCGCCGGCCGGATGATCAGCAGCTGCCGCTCGGGCTGGCCAGCGGCGTGCGCGTCCAGCTCGGCCCAGTACGGCGTGCGCTCACCGGTCCGGGTGTTGAGCAGCACGATCGGCGCGTCCGGCGCCAGCGAGCGGCCGATGTCGGTGACCGGCGCGATCCCGCTCGCCGCGGCGTCGAGGCCGGGTACGCGCACCAGGATGGGTGAACCCGGACTGAACCCGTCCTGCCGGTTCCACTCCGTCGGGTCGATCGGGGTTCCCTGCACGTTGGCGGGCATCGCGGCTGCGGCGAAGCGCACACGCTTGCCGGTGGGGCTGCTCCGGTCCGGCACGGTGAAATAGTCGTTCGGGAACGGCAGCAGGCAGGCGGTCGGGTCGATCGGGTCGCAGGACGAGTGTCCGGCCGGTGCGGGAGTCGTCGGCGGTGCGGCTGGCGCTGCCGTGCCGAGCAGGACGGCGCCCGCCGTCACCAGCACGGACACGGCGAGGCGGAGCCCTCTGGAGGTGGTCACACGCATCTCCTTCGACGCTGGACGGCGGATCGACGGGTGGTGTTCTTCCTACGCGTGTGAAAGAGACTCAGCAAGCGAACAGACTCGCGGCCGGTGGCGGGCAGCCGATCACGCTCTGACTGCCGGCCACCGGCCGCACCAACGACTCACGCGAAGATCAGTCGGTGATCACCGGCCAGGCGTAGGCGAGCAGGGCGCAGGCGGCACCCAGAAGCGCGAGCGAGACACCCCTCGTGGGCAGCGGCAGAGCAGCGAGCACGATCAGGATGACGGCGACAACGTAGAGAAATGCCTGGACCGACATGGTGCTCTCCTCGATCAGGGGTAACGAGCGGCTGACTTCATCCGCCGGGATGCCCCCGGGCGTGATCTCGGAAACCTCCTGCCGATCACGGTTCGGCCCACAGTGGTCCGTGCGGCGCAGTGTCTACGTCGCGAGGAGAAGCGCTTCGGCGCCCACCGGTCGATACCCCGCCGCCTGGAAGGCGCGCACGCTGCGCGCGTTGCCGGTGGCCTGCTGGGCCCAGACCGGCTGGCCGTCGGGCACCAGATGTCGGGCCGCCGTCGCCAGCGCCCGCCCCAGACCCCGGTGGCGGCGCTCGTCGTCGACCTCTACCGCCGCCTCCCAACGGCCGGCCACCCCGCGGCCGAGCACGACCACCCCACCCTCGGCGCCCCAGACTTGGATGTCGCTCCGGCGCCGACGTGACCTGACCTCGCGGGGATGATCGGCGTCCGCAAGCTCAATCAGCTGCACTGGAGGTGGCCCGGCAAGGCAACTCGCGACGGTCAGCAGGTCGATGGTGTCCATGGAGCGCCGGGTGCGGTCGAGCAACGCACCCAGGAAACGCGGATTCATCGTGGCCGCCAGGGAGTCGCAGTCGAGGGTGGCCAGCGTGCGGCGTACCCACTGGGGGTCTTCGTCGGTGAACACCACCGAGTGTCCGGTGAAGGCGATGACTCCGGCGTCGCGGCGGCTCGGCTGCGGCACCACTGTGGTCCCGCCGTCCGGTGGAGGAAAGCGCCCGTGCGCCGCCGCGTCCAGGATCTCGGCCAACGTGTGCTCCATGGTCGCCTCTCCTCGGTCCCGGGTGCCGTGGGCAATCATGCTGCCAGCGAGGCAGCCGATGACGATCAGGGGTGTGACCCGGCTTCCGGGTCGCACCCCTGACGCATTCACAACCATGGCGGGAGACCGCTGATGGTGCCCGTTCACGACCCCGACGGGTCAGCAGCCGATCCGGCTGGACCCCAGCGCGACGTCGTCGTACCAGAGGGTGTCGGCTCCGCCGCCGTAGCTCTCCCAACCCAACTTCAGGTCGGTGAGCTGCGGCCGCCAGGTGCGGTTGTACCACTGGCCGTCGATGTCGTGCGTCGGCGAGCCGTCCGCGGTCAGCCCGGGGATGGCGGTGCCGTCCAACCAGGTACGCAGCTGACCGGCCGCACCGTCCACCATGAACTCCACGCAGGTCCACCGGTTGGTGGGTAGCGGCACGCTCTGCGCCACCCCGGCCGGACTCTGCTCGGGCAGGGTCGCGTCGTCGGAGGCGCGGTTCCACTGGAGGGCGCCGTTCTGGCCACCCAACCGCAGGTCCTTGTTGCCGTCGGCGGCGTCGGCCATCGCCATCATCGTGGTGTGTTCGGTGGGCTGGGCGGTGGTGTGCCGGACCCAGATCCGGCCGTACCGGACGTTGCCCACGCTGCCGAGGTTCTTCGTGGATCTGATGAAGACGTGGTTGCAGTACCCGGCGGCGCCGTTTATCCGGACCGACCGGCTGCCGCTGTGCGAGGTCGCCGTGTCGATGGTGGCGGTGCCCGCGCCGGAACAGTCCGGGCTCACCACGGCCCAGTCACCGGACGGCGTCGAACCGGTCTGGCCCTCGAAGCCGTCGCAGAGCACCGCGCCGGCACATCCGGTCGGCGGCTCGGTGGTGGGCGGCGGGGTGGTCGGCGGAGGCGTCGTCGGCGGAGGCGGGGTGGTTGGCGGCGGGGTGGTTGGCGGCGGCGGGGCGCCGTTGCACGCTACGCCGTTCAGGCTGAACCCGGTCGGCGCGCCACCGCTGGAGCCGTACGTGCCCTGCAACCCGAACTCGGTGGAGCCGCCGGCCGAGATGCTGCCGTTGTACGACGCGTTGCGGGCGGTCACCGTCGATCCGGACTGGCTGACCGTGGCGTTCCAGCCGTTGGTGACCCGCTCGTCCCCGGCGTACGTCCAGGTGACGGTCCAACTGGAGACGGCAGAGTCCCCCGGGGAGACCTTGACGATGGCGGTGAATCCGCCGGGCCACTGGTTGGGCGTGTAGTCGACCCGGCAGCCCTGGGCGGCTGCGGCCGGGCCGCTGAGCAGGGCCGCTCCGGTTGTGGTCGCGGCGGCGGCCAGCGCGGCGACGGCCACGAGGGTCGCCGAGGGGCGGGCACGGAAAATCGTCATGAAGGGTCCTTCTGCCATCGAGCTGAGCGGAGGCGGCACGGCGGCGCGTCCTTGACGGACGCGGCACGGCAACGTGCCCTGGATGCGGCGCGGCGGTGCGCCACAGCGACCGGTCGTGCGTACGACCGAAGTGCCCGGCTCGGGGTGGACCTGTCAGCCGCCGACGGCCCGGTCCCCCGGACCCCGGCGGCGCCCACCCTCAATCTATTGACGAACACCGATTCAATCAAGGTCGCCACCAGGTCCCCGCCTTGCCGATCTTGCATTTCAGATGTCGACACGCGTGGGATACCCCTTATGTCGGGACAGCACATGCAAGATCGCGGAGCAGGGACGAATTCCAGGGCCGTGTCGATCCGCGGGTTTCCCGTTCGACGTGGGGATGCTGGGGCCGGGAGACGGCCCCGTCGGATGAGGAGAACGCGATGTCGAAGTACCTGTTGATCATGCGGGGCACCGATGAGACGAACGCGGCGATGATGGCCGACCTCGACGAGATGATGGCCGCGACCCGCCAGTTCATCGAGGACATGATGAAGGCGGACATTCTCGTCGCGGCCGAAGGGCTGGACGATCCGCGCCAGGGTGTCGTTGTCGACTTCGGCGGCGATGCACCGATGGTCACCGACGGTCCGTACGGCGAGACCAGGGAATTGTTCGGCGGCTACTTCCTGCTCGATGTCACCACGAAACAGGAGGCGGTCGAGTGGGCCAAGCGGGTCCCGGCGGTCCGCGGGTCCAAGATCGAAGTCCGGCGGGTGGCCGGGGCCGACGAGGTCCCGCAGGGCGGCGAGAGCAACGGCCACGTTTGATGGGTACGGCCGACGTCGAGGCCGTCTGGCGGATCGAGTCGGCGCGGATCGTGGCCGCGCTGACCCGGTTCACAGGTGATTTCGGGCTGGCCGAGGACGCCGCCCAGGAGGCGGTGGCCGAGGCGCTGGTGTCCTGGCCGCGTGCCTCTCCGGCCAATCCGGCCGGGTGGCTGATGGCTACGGCCCGGCGGCGGGCGATCGACGCGATCCGCCGCCGGGTCGCCCTCCACGAGCGATACACCCTGTTGGCGGCCGATCCCGCGCTCGACCAGGAGATCGACCCCGACCGGATCGACGACGACGTGCTGGCGCTGATGTTCGTCAGCTGCCATCCGGTGCTCTCCCCCGAGGCGCGGGTGGCGCTGACCCTGCGGGTGGTCGGCGGCCTGTCCAGCGACGAGATCGCCCGTGCGTTCCTGGTGCCCGTGCCGACCGTGCAGGCCCGCATCACCCGGGGCAAGAAGGCGATCGCGGCGGCCGGAGTGCCGTTCGAGCTGCCGCCGGTCGGCGAGCGCCGGGAGCGACTGGGCGGTGTGCTCAGCGTCCTCTACGTGATCTTCACGGAGGGATCGACGGCCACGTCGGGCGACCGGCTGCTGCGCCCCGACGTGGCGTACGAGGCGATCCGGCTGGCCCGCACACTTGCCGCGCTTCAGCCGGACGAGCCGGAGGTGCACGGTCTGCTCGCCCTGTGCGAGCTGACGGCCGCGCGATTCCCGGCCCGGACGGACCCGGACGGCACCCCGATCCTCCTGGAGGACCAGGACCGCCGGTTGTGGGACTTCCCAGCGATCCGCCGTGGGCTTGCCGCGCTGACCAGGGCATCGCAGCGCGGCCTCGGCCCCTACGGTCTACAGGCCGCGATCGCGGCCACGCACGCGGCGGCGCCCTCGGTCGAGGAGACCGCCTGGGCCCGGATCGTCCGGCTCTACGAGGCGCTCGGCCGGGTCGCGCCCTCGCCGGTGGTCGACCTCAACCGGGCCGTCGCCGTCGCCATGGCCTCGGGCCCGGAGCCAGCCCTGGCCATCGTCGACGAGCTGATCGCCTCGAACCGGCTTCCCGGCTCGCACCTCGTCCCGACCGTACGCGGCGAGCTGCTGACCCGCCTCGGCCGGCTTCCGGAGGCGCGCGCCGAGCTGGAGCTGGCCGCCCGGCTCTGCGCCAACCAACGCGAACGTTCAGTGCTGCTCGGCAAGGCGGCCGCGCTGAGCTGAACTGATGCCTCGTCGATCAGGGAGTTGTGGTGGGTGACAATGACGACGGAACCCGCCGGTTCAGTTCTCGGCATCGCTCAGGTCGTCGGCGGATAATCACGGGTCCCGATCGCCTTGAGCTGGAGGTCCGCATGCGCGTCATCCGTATTCTGCCCAACCTTCCGGTGGCTGACGTCAGCGCCGCGAAGGGCTTCTACACCGAATTTCTCGGGCTGAGCACCGAGGCGTTCAACCTGGGTTGGGTGGCCCGTTACACCTCACCCGACCCCGACGTGGCAGTGCAGCTCGTCTCCGGAGACGCGACAGCACCCGAGGACTCGGTCATCAGCGCTCAGGTGGATGACGTGGACGACGCCTATGCCGAGGCACAGCGGCTCGGCTACGAGATCGTCCACCCGCTGACCACCGAGCCGTGGGGCGTGCGCAGGTTCTTCGTCCGCGCCCCGGACGGCAACGTCATCAACGTGGCGACTCACCGCTCCTGAGGTGATCTCGACTATCCCAAGGGATTGACCCTCACAGACGTCCGATGTTAACTGCACATCAACGATGTGGATCGATGTTCATCCGGATGCCGTCAACTCGGCGGGATGGCACCGCTCCGCGTCGTCTCGACATCGCCCTCGTTTCGGCGGACGTGGGCACACCGGGGCACTTCCCGGGGTGCGAGACCTGCATCCGCGACGATCCAGAGGAGATCGTGTCGATGAAGTTGACGCCGCCGCTACGAATCGCGCTCGCTGTCCTGCTCGCCGGTGGTGTCGTCGCCGTCGGGCCGGCTGGGCCAGCGACCGCGGCACCCACGGACGCCGCGTTCGGGACCAGCACCGGGACGTTGAACGTCAACCGGGCCGCCTACCTGTCGAAGCACGACGTCGTCTACAACCGTCCGAACACCAACCCCCTGCACGGGCTCACCGTCGGCAACGGCCGCACCGGCGCCATGGTGTGGAACGACAACGGTCTGACCGCCCAGGTCTCCGGTGTCGACCTGGCGCAGCAGTCGACCTACGCCGCCGGGCTGGTCAACCTGTACAGCAACCCGCAGCTCGACACCGGCTACACCACCTTCCAGCAACGCCTCTCGCTGTACGACGGGACGCTGACCACGAAGTACGACAACAATCGCACCGTCACGGTGCTGGGCGCGCCCAACTCCGAGGTGATGGGCATCCACGTCGAGGACACCCGACCCGGGGTGAGCAGCGTCGGGCTCGACCTGAGCCTGTGGGACATGAACACCGTCCAGAACATCGCGGACGTCCCCGACCTCAACACCTGGCGTACCGTCTCGACCTTCGCCGACGCCAGCGGCGTCGGGCTGAGCCGTGGGCAGACCGACGCGAACAACTTCGGGTACACCCTCGCGGCCACTGTCGAGGGGGCGTCGTACTCCTCCCAGGTGGTCAACGGCACCCGGGTCCGGCTGACGATCACCCCCACGTCGAGCTACACGGTGTGGTTCACCGCGGCCAGCCGGATCAACTCACCGGGGCTGAACTCGGTGACCCAGGCGAAGAACCAGTTGGCGGCGGCCAAGGCCGCCGGCTACGCCACCACGTTGAACAACTACCGCAACTGGTGGCACGACTTCTGGGCCAAGTCGTTCGTCCAGTACTCCAACGCCGGCGGCGACGCCGACTACCTGGAGAACATCTACTACCTGGCGACCTACATGATCGCGGCGGGCGGCTACGGCAACTACCCGTTGCACTTCATCAACGGGGTCTTCCGAGCGACCCAGGACACCTCGAAGTGGAGCAACGGGTACTGGTACTGGAACCAACGGGACGTCTACAACTCGTTCCTGGCGAGCAACCACGTCGACCTGATGGCCGGGTTCAACCGGCTCTACAGCCGCAACCTCTCCGCGTTGAAGACGTACACCACCACCCGGTACGGCAGCGACGGGCTCTGGGTACCCGAGACGATGGGCTGGGACGGCAACGCCCGGGGCACGATCAACAGCGACTACGTCAACGACACCTACTCGACCGGCACCGAGGCCGCCTACAACATGTACCTCCAGTACCGGTACAGCAACGACGAGTCGTACCTGCGCAACACCGCCTACCCGTACATGCGGGAGGCGGTGAAGTTCTACGAGGACATGCTCGACTACGACAGCGCCACCGGCCGGTGGTACATGGCCAACTCGAACGCCCACGAGACGTACTGGGACGTCCGCAACGCCATCACCGACCTGGCGGCGGTGCGGCTGCTCTTCCCGCTCACCATCCAGGTGAGCCAGCAACTCGGTCTCGACGCCGGGTTGCGGGCCAACTGGCAGACCATCGTCAACAACCTGGCCCCGTACCAGGTGCAGAACGGGGCGTACCTGCCGCACGACCCACCGATCGCGCAGACCCGCAACAACGAGAACGTGGCGCTGGAGTTGGCCTGGCCCTACGACCAGACCGGCATCGGCTACCCCGACCAGCAGACCGCCATCACCACCTGGAACGTGCGACCGCACCCGTACGGCAACGTCTGGTCCAACGACCACGTGCACGCCGCCCGGCTCGGCCTCGGCGACCAGGCGTTCCAGGGCATGCGGACGATGCTGCAGAAGTACCAGAACTACCCGAACGGGATGACCAACAACACCAACGGCGTCTTCGAGTACCTCGGCGTCCACCTGACCGCGATGAACGAGTCGTTGCTCCAGTCGTACAACGACAAGATCCGCGTGTTCCCGGCCGCGCCGACCGCCTCCAGCTTCGTCGGGAAGTTCACACTGCTCGCCAAGGACGGGTTCCTGGTCAGCTCGGAGCGCGAGGCCGGCGAGACCAAGTACGTGGGGCTGCGCAGCCAGTACGGCAAGACGGCCCGAGTGGTGAACCCGTGGGGCGGCCAGGAGGTCCGGGTCCGTCGTACCTCGGACAACGCCGTGCTGACCACCACCTCGGCCGCCGAGATCAGCTTCGCCACCGCGGCGAACACGGTGTACGTGGTGGAGCGCACCGCCAAGCCGCTGTCGACGTACGCGACCACCACGTTGACCGGCACCGCCAACCAGGGCGAGAAGAGCCTGTCCGGCACCGCCTCGACCCTGGGCCTCGGCGGCGCCGGCGGTGGCGGGCTGGTCAACGACACGATGCTGACCTACGACGCCAACTGGCACCACACCACAGCCCGGGGGTACGGCGACTACAACGACGACACCCACCACAGCACCACTGTCGGCTCGGCGGCCAGCTACACCTTCACCGGCACCGGGGTGGAGTACCTGTCCGAGCGGTTCAGCGACATGGGCAACGTCGACGTCTACCTGGACAACGTGTTCCAGGCCAACGTCAACCTGAACGTCGCCGGAGCCCGCCAGGCCCAGCAGGTCGTGTTCCGCAGGACCGGGCTGGCCAACGGCTCCCACACCATCCGCATCGTCAACAAGACCACCTCCGTTGGCATGGTCGACGCGTTGCGGATCCTCACCGGCAGCACGCCGACGACCGGGGCGGTCGCGCTGCGGGCCCAGGCGAACGGTCGGTACGTCAGCGCCACCAGTGCCGGCGCGGGCAACCTCGTCGCGTCCGCCGCCAGCGTCGGCACCTCGGAGCAGTTCGAGCAGATCGACCTCGGCGGCGGCACCATCGCCCTGCGGGCCCGGGTCAACAACCAGATCGTCTGCGCCGACAACGCCGGCGCCAACCCGCTGATCGCCAACCGGGCGTCCGCCGGATCGTGGGAGACCTTCGCCCTGATCCGCAACACCGACGGTTCGGTCAGCCTGCGGGCGACGGTGAACAACAGGTACGTGGTCGCGGAGAACGGCGGGGCCGAGGCGCTGATCGCTAACCGGGACGCGATCGGCCCCTGGGAGAAGTTCGACCTGATCACCCTCTGACGCCGGAGCCGGCGGGCCCCGGGGGGCCCCCCCCCCCGCCCCGCCCCCCCCCGCCCCGCCCCCCCCCCCCCCCCCAAACCCCCCCCCCCCACCAGCCCCAAAACCACCCACCCCCCCCCCCACCAAACCCCC
>NZ_JBEXGE010000022.1:0-125215 GCF_040607155.1 Micromonospora sp. NPDC005324
GCCCGACCCACGCAGGGATCAAGCCTGACCGCCCGGAGTGGGTCGGGCTGCCCCGGAACCCCACACCGCAACCAAGAACCGATCAGTGATCGGCGCTGTTCCAGTCGCGGCCCAGGCCGACGGACACCTCCAGCGGCACGGACAACGGGTAAGCCCCGCCCATCTCCCGCCGGACCAGGGCCTCCAGGGCCTCCCGCTCACCGGGGGCGACCTCGAAGACCAGCTCGTCGTGCACCTGCAACAGCATCCGCGAGCGCAGCCCGGCCTCGCCGAGCGCGGTGTCGACGTGCAGCATCGCCACCTTGATGATGTCGGCGGCGGAGCCCTGGATGGGGGCGTTGAGCGCCATCCGCTCGGCGATGTCACGGCGCTGCCGGTTGTCGCTGACCAGGTCGGGCAGGTAGCGGCGCCGACCGAGGATGGTGGAGGTGTAGCCGTCCTGGCGGGCCCGGGCGACCACCTGCTGGAGGTAGTCGCGCACCCCGCCGAAGCCGGCGAAGTAGTTCTCCATCAGACCGCGCGCCTCCTCGGTGCTGATGCTGAGCTGTTGGGACAGGCCGAAGGCGCTGAGCCCGTACGCCAGGCCGTAGTTCATGGCCTTGATCTTGCGCCGGTGGTCGGGAGAGACCTCGTCGAGCGGCACCCCGAAGACCGACGAGGCGGTGACGGCGTGGAAGTCGGCGCCGGAGTTGAACGCGTCGATCAGCGCGTCGTCCGAGCTGAGGTGCGCCATGATGCGCATCTCGATCTGGCTGTAGTCGGCGGTGAGCAGGCACTCGTAGCCGTCTCCCACCACGAAGGCCCGCCGGATCCGCCGGCCCTCCTCGGTGCGGATCGGGATGTTCTGCAGGTTGGGCTCGGTGGAGGAGAGCCGACCGGTGGCCGCCACGGTCTGGTTGAAGGTGGTGTGGATCCGGCCGTCGTCGGAGACCGACTTGAGCAGCCCGTCGACTGTCGACTTGAGCTTGGCCACGTCCCGGTGACGCAGCAGGTGGGCCAGCACCGGGTGCGGCTGCTGCGCGTAGAGCCACTGCAGGGCGTCGGCGTCGGTGGTGTAGCCCGTCTTGATCTTCTTGGTCTTCGGCAGACCCAGCTCGGTGAAGAGGATCTCCTGCAACTGCTTGGGCGAGCCGAGGTTGAACTCACGGCCCACCGCCTCGTACGCGCCCTGCGCTGCGGCCTTCACCTCGGCGGCGAAGTGGGCCTCCAGCTCGGACAGATAGTCGGTGTCGGCGGCGATGCCGGTGCTCTCCATGGTGGCCAGCACCCGCATCAACGGCAGCTCCACGCCGGCCATCAACCGGGCGGACTGCTCACCGTCGCGGGACAGCTCGGCGTCGATCGCGTCGGCCAGGTCGAGGGTGGCCCGGCCCTGGAGCATCAGGTTCTGCTCGACCACCCCCTCGTCGCCGAGGCCGTCGAGGGTGAGCTGGCCGGACTCCGGGACGTCCACCCGCAGCTCCCGGTGCAGGTAGCGCAGCGCCAGGTCGGTCAGGTCGTAGGACCGCTGGTCGGGACGGGCCAGGTACGCGGCGATCTGGGTGTCCCGGACGATGCCGTCGAGCTGCCAGCCGTGCGCGGCGCAGGCCAGCACCGCCGGCTTGCTGTCGTGCAGAACCTTGGGGCGCTGCGCGTCGGCCAACCAGCTGGCCAGGGCACCCTCGTCGGTCGCATCGAGACGTGCCGGGTCGACCCAGGCAGCCGCGCCGCCGGCGGTGGCCAACGCCAGACCGCTGATCGAGGCGGTGTGCCGGCGGTTGGGGCCGGTGTCGAGTTTGACCGCCAACCCGACCGGGGTGCCGGTCGGGACGTGCGTGGTCAGCCACCCGGCCAGCGCGCCGGGCTCGGTGAGCACCTCGCCGGTGAGGTCGAAGCCGGATTCGGCCTCCGGCTCGACCGACTCCAGGTACTGGTAGAGACGGTCGCGCAGGATGCGGAACTCCAGGGTGTCGAAGACCTGGTGCACGGCTTCCCGGTCCCAACCCGTCCAGCGGGTCTCCTCCGGGCGCAGCGGCAGCTCCAGGTCGGAGACGAGGCGGTTGATCTCGTAGTTGCGGATCACGTCGGCGAGCCGCTCCCGAAAGCTGTCGCCGGCCTTGCCCTTGATCTCGTCGGCGCGGGCGATCACGCCCTCCACCCCGCCGTACGTGGTGATCCACTTGGCCGCGGTCTTGGGGCCGACACCCGGGACGCCGGGCAGGTTGTCGCTGGTCTCGCCGACCAGCGCGGCGAGGTCCCGGTACTGCTGTGGCGGAACGCCGTACTTCGCCTCGATCGCCGCCGGGTCCATCCGGGCCAGGTCGGAGACGCCCTTGCGCGGGTAGAGGACGGTGATCTGGTCGTCGACCAACTGGAACGCGTCGCGGTCACCGCTGCTGATCAGCACCGACATGCCCTGGTCGCGGGCCTGGCAGGCGAGCGTGGCGATGACGTCGTCGGCCTCGAAGCCCTCTTTCTCCACCACCGGGATCTGCAGCGCGGCCAGGACCTCCTTGACCAGGCTGACCTGGCCCTTGAAGTCGGTCGGGGTCTCGCTGCGGCCGGCCTTGTACTCCGCGTACCTGTCGGTGCGGAAGGAGTGGCGGGAGACGTCGAAGGCCACGACGATGTGGGTGGGCTGCTCGTCGCGCAGCACGTTGATCAGCATCGAGGTGAAGCCGTACACCGCGTTGGTCGGCTGACCCGTCGTGGTGGAGAAGTTTTCCACAGGAAGGGCGAAGAACGCCCGGTATGCCATGGAATGTCCGTCGACGAGAAGCAGGCGCGGTGTCGTAGCTGTCACGGCAGCGACTCTAGTCCGTCGCACCGACATCCCTGGCGCTCGGCACGGGGTGCCGCGACACCGAGCCGAACGCCGACGGCCGGCCACCCCCGCGAGGGGATGACCGGCCGCCGAACTGGGTGGCTCAGGCCACGCCGAGGTACGCCTCCTTGACCGACGGATCGTGCAGCAGGTCCTGACCGGACCCCTCCTTCACGATCCGACCGGTCTCCAGCACGTAACCGCGGTGTGCCCGCGACAGCGCCTGCTGGGCGTTCTGCTCGACCAGCAGGATCGTGGTGCCCTGCTGGTTGATCTCGGTGATGATGTCGAAGATCTGCCGGATCACCAGCGGGGCCAGCCCCATCGACGGCTCGTCGAGCAGCAGCAGCTTCGGTCGGCTCATCAGCGCCCGACCGACCGCGAGCATCTGCTGCTCGCCGCCGGAGAGGGTGCCACCGGCCTGCTTGCGCCGCTCGGCCAACCGCGGGAAGAGGGTCAGCACCCGTTCCAGGTCGGCCGCTATGCCGGCGGAGTCCCGCCGGGTGTACGCCCCCATGTCCAGGTTCTCCATGACGGTCATACCCGGGAAGATCTGCCGTCCCTCGGGCGACTGACACAGCCCCCGGACCACCCGCAGGTCGGCCCGGAGCTTGCTGATGTCCTCGCCGTTGAACGTGATCTTCCCCTCGGCCAGCGACCGGGTCCCCGAGATGGCCCGCATGGTGGTGGTCTTCCCGGCGCCGTTCGCGCCGATCAGGGCCACCACCTCGCCCTCGTTGACGGTGAGGCTGATCCCGTGCAGTGCCTCGATCCGGCCGTACGCGACGGCGACGTTCTCCAGCTCAAGCAGCGTCATCTGCGGGCTCCCCCAGGTACGCGGCGATCACCCTCGGATCGCGGCTGACCTCCGCGGGCGCACCCTCGGCGATCTTGCGGCCGAACTCCAGCACCACGATCCGGTCGGTGACACCCATGACCAGCCGCATGTCGTGCTCGATGAGCAGCACGGTCAGCCCCATGTCACGGATGTTGCGGATCAGGGTGAGGAGCTCCTCCTTCTCCGCCGGGTTGAAGCCGGCGGCCGGCTCGTCCAGGCAGATCAGCTTCGGCTCGGTGGCCAGCGCGCGGGCGATCTCCAACCGGCGCTGGTAGCCGTACGGCAGGTTGCGCGCCTCGTCGTTGGCCCGGTCGGCGATCCCGACGAAGCGCAACAGCTCGAGCGCCTTGGCCTCGGCGGCCCGCTCCTCGAGGATGTGCCGGGACAAGCCGAACGTCTTGGCGAACGTCCGGCGCACCTGCTGCCAGGTCCGGACGATCCCGGACGCGGCGGTGACCTGCGGCAACTCGTGCGGCTTCGGCTTGCGCCGAGGCAGCCGGAAGAGCGCCCCGGGCACGCTGGTCTTGTGCCGGGAGTCGGTGCCGACCATGACGTTCTCCAGCGCCGTCATCTCCGGGAAGAGACGGATGTTCTGGAACGTCCGGGAGATGCCCAACTGGCTGATCTGGTGCGGCTTGCGGCCGGTCACCTTCTGGCCGCGGAACCGGACCGCTCCGGAGGTCGGCTTGTAGACCCCGGTCATCACGTTGAAGCTGGTGGTCTTGCCGGCGCCATTGGGACCGATGAGACCGAGGATCTCGCCCTCGTAGATCTGGAAATTGATCTTGTCGAGGGCGACCACGCCGCCGAAGCGGAGCGTGACGTCGTCGACTTCGAGCAGTACCGACCGGGGCCCCGGCTGGGCCGGGATCTTCGGCGCGGACGTGCTGGTGGTCAGGTCAGACATGAGCGGGCGCCTCCTCTGCCTCTGCCGCGCGGTCCTTCAACTCGCGGGCCCGCCGCCGGCTGGGGATCAGGCCCTGCGGACGCAGGATCATCACCAGCACCATGGCCAACCCGAAGACCAGCCACCGGTAGTCGGCGAAGTCGCGGAACCGTTCCGGCAGGTACGCCAGCAGGACGGCGCCGAGCGAGACGCCGATCATGTTGCCGGAACCGCCGACCACGACCATGGCGACGAAGAGGATCGAGAGGTTCGCGTTGAACTGGGTCGGGTCGATGAACGCGTTCCGGCTGCCGAAGAGGAAGCCCGACAGGCCACCGAGCGCCGCGCCCATGGCGAACGCCCACAGCTTGAACTTGAACGGGTACACGCCCATCACCGCGGCGGCGTCCTCGTCCTCACGGACCGCGAGCCAGGCGCGACCGACCCGGCTGTGCTCCAGTCGGCGAACCAGGACCACCATCAACAGCACGAAGGTGATCGCCAGCCAGTACCAGGGCTTCGCGTCGATCAGACCGAAGACCTTGTTGTCCGCCGACGGCGGACCCTCCGGACCCGGAATGGCCGAGATACCGACCGGACCGTTGGTGACACCCGTGGCGTTGCGGGCGACGATGCGGATGATCTCACCGAAGCCGAGGGTCACGATGGCCAGGTAGTCACCGCGCAACCGAAGCGTCGGCCAACCCAGCAGCACGCCGGAGATCATCGTCAGCACGATCGCGAGCAGGAGGCAGATGCCCCAGGTCACCGCCCAGGTCGGCGGCAGGTTGAACTCCTGCTGGATCCACTTCACCACAGGCGAGTTCACCGAGCCGAACAGCGCCACGCTGTACGCCCCGATGGCGAAGAAGCCGATGTAGCCCAGGTCGAGCAGGCCGGCGAGACCGACCACCACGTTCAGCCCGATGGCGACCAGCACGTAGATGGCGCAGACGAAGAGCACGCCCGCCCAGTTGTTGCCACCCTCGATCGAGTCGGTACGCAGGTTGTTCAGACCGGGGATCATGAGACCGCCGGGCAGCTTGCCCAGGTACGGCAGGTGGTAGAGGAAGACGAGCAGAGCCAGCACACCGATGGCCTTCTGCCACTTCGGCAGGGCCCTCCAACGGTCGCCGACCGAGATCAGGAGGCCGATTCGACGGCGGTCTGCGGAGCGAATCTTGTCGATCATGCGCGGGCCCTCCCGAGCGACTCACCCAACAGGCCGGTGGGCCGGAACATCAGCACCACGATCAGCACCACGAAGGCGATGACGTCCTCCCAGTTGGACGCGAAGAGCGTGGCGCCGTAGACCTCGACGACGCCGAGGAAGAGACCACCCAGCAGAGCTCCGCGCAGGTTGCCGATGCCACCCAGCACGGCGGCGGTGAACGCCTTCAGGCCGAGCACGAAGCCGATGCTGTTCTGGGTGAAGCCGAACCGCATGCTCCACAACAGCGCGGCGGCGCCGGCCATGATGCCACCGAGCACGAAGATCAGCATGATCACGCGCTCCTGGTTGACGCCCATCAGCGCGGCGGTCTCCGGGTTCTGGGCCACCGCTCGCACGCCACGGCCGTACCGGGTGCGGTTGATGAACCAGTCCAGCAGGGCCATCATCGCCACGGCAGCCACGAAGACGATCAGCTGGATGTTCGTGATCGCGGTGTTGCCGATGGTGAACAGGGTTTCCTGCTGAATGATCGTCGGCATACCGACGATCTGCCGGGGCCGGCCGAACGCCTCCGGCAACACCGTACCGAGCAGCTTCGGCAGCACCTGCCCGAAGAGCTCCACGAAGACCAGCGACAGGCCGATAGCGGTGATCAGGAAGATCAGCGGCGGCGCGTTCTTGCGCCGCAACGGCCGGTACGCGATTCGCTCGAGCGCCAGGGCCGTACCGCCCGAGGCGACCGCCGCGACGACCAGACCGAGCACCAGGAACAGGATCGCCTGGCCGACAGGAGGGTTATTTTGCACACCGAGCTGGGTCCACAGGATCAGCACCGCGAAGGTACCGACCATGAACACCTCGGAGTGCGCAAAGTTGATCAGGCGAAGGACGCCATAGACGAGGGTGTAACCAAGGGCGATCAGGGCGTAGATGGCGCCCTTGGAAAGGCCATCGACCGTGTGCTGGCCGAGATGGCCGATCAGTTCATCGAAATGCACCGGGGGTCTCCTTGAATCGAGAGCGGCCGGGGTGAAGCACCCCGGCCGCACTCCATTGCGTGGGCGTCAGCTGAGCTTGAGCTCCTGCAGCGCCTCGATAGCGTTGCCCTTGATCTGGTAGGCCCAGATGACAACCTTCGACGGGTCGACGTCACCCTTGGCATCGAACTTGATGTACTTCGACACACCCTGCTTGTCGTACGCCTTCACGAACGCCAGGATGTCCGCCCGGGTCTTCTTGCCAGCCTTGAAGGCGTCCAGGTAGACCGTGGCGCCGTCGAAGCCTTCCGCACCGTAGGAGCCCGGCGGGATGCCGAACTTCTTCTGGTAGTCGGCGGAGAAGGTGCCGCCGGCCTTGTCGGCCGGGAGGCACGGGCAGGTGATGATCGCGCCCTCGGCGCCACCGGAGGCACCCGACGGGAACGCGGTGTCGTAGAGACCGTCCGGGCCGACGAACTTGGCGTTGACGCCCGCGGCACGCATCTGCTTCACCAGCGGAGCAGCCTCACGGGTGTAACCGCCGTAGAAGACGAAGTCGGCCTGCGAAGACTTGATCTTGGAGACGGTGGCGTCGAACTGCGTCTGCCGCTCCTGGATCTTGTCCTTGTTCACGACCAGCGGGCCGAGCTGCTTGCCCAGCTCGTCGGTGATGCCGGCGCCGTACGCGCTGGCGTCGTCGACCATGAAGACCTTCTGCGCGTTCTGGGTCTTCAGGTAGCTGGCCACGGCACCGGCCTGCGTGCTGTCGTTGCCGACCACGCGGTAGAAGGACGTGTTGCCCTTCTGGGTCAGGTCGGTCCGGGTCGCCGACGGGCTGACCATCGCCAGGCCGGCGGCCTGGTAGATCGGCATCGTCGCGTCCGACTCACCGGAGAAGTGACCACCGATGACACCGAGGAACGTGTTGTCCCCCGCGATCTGGTTCGCGAACGGGGTCGCCACCGCGGGGTCACCCTGGGTGTCGAACTCCTGCATGGTGACCTTGCAGTTCGGGTTCGCCGCGGTGAACTGCTCCACGGCGAGCTTCGCGCCGTTCAGCGACGGGATCACCAGACCCGCGTTGTCGCCGGTGAACGCACCGAAGATCGCAATCTTGCCACCGCAGTCACCAGACGCGGTCCCACCGTCGCCGCCACCGGAATCCTGGCAACCAGCCGCAACCACCAGGGTCGCGGCGAGCGCCACGGTACCCAGCGCCCGTACATAGCTTCGCCTCACGGCTTCAGACCTCCTCGAGATGCGGACGCGGCTGACCCGAAGCGACGGCGACAGCAGCAGACTCGCAATTCCACCCACCCCGCAGGGACACCCCCTGCGTTACGGCTCGTGATGGCGGAGCGTACCGACACGACATAGCGTCCCGGAAGGCCTGAAGGCTGGGTCTGCGAAACCGTTACGAAGACGTGGGCAATCATGTCGATGTCCGTAACAGGTGAACCCGCCAGACGGTCCTTAAAACCCACGCCCGGTCGCAGTCCACCCGCAACGACCCGGACCGCGCGCGCCTGACAAAAAGTCGACTGACCTGCGAAAACGTCCGCGCGGGCCGCGCACCGGATGGAAGTGTCACCGCTCCGTCGACGTTCAGGCGCCCGCGCCGGCCGCCCACCACAACCCGGCCCGGGTGCCGTCGTCCGCCGCCAACCACCACCGGTCACCCACCGCCACCAGCGTCACATCCCGGTCGACGCCCGCCGGCACATCGAGCGGCATCGTCGCCTCCCGCCACGAACCACCCCGGTCGGTCGACACCCACACCGAATTCCGAGCCCCATCCGTCACCGCGGCGAACAGACTGCCACCGGACGACACCAGCGACCCCACCCCCGGCACCCCGGGCCCAGCCCGCCGCCCGAACGTCCCGACGGCCACCCAACCCGCCGCCTCCTGGCGCCACGCGCCGAACGTCCCCCCGCGCAGCCCGACCGCCACCGGCACGCCGTCGACCAGCACCACCCGCTGCATCTCCTCGTACTCCGACCCACCCGGCAACACGGTGCGCCGCCACGACCGGCCGTCCGGCGAGGACCACACCGCCGGATCACGGTCGATCCGGCCAGCGGGCAACAAACCACCCACCGTCAGCCACCCCGACGACGTCGCCACCGCGTCGAACGCCCAGGTCACCCCCACCGCGTCACTGGCCAGCTCCGGCGCGCCCTCGACCAGCGCGAACTCCGCCGCCGCCGGCGACGCCACCCAGGACGCGGCACCCGCCGACCGGTTACCGACGATCAACCAACCCTGCGGGCCGGCCGCCAGCCGGGACACGTTCACCGCCGTCGGCCCGCCGTACGTCTCGAACGACGCCTGCACCTCGACCAGCGCGCCATCGGCCACCTGCCGCCACGTGCTCACCCGCGGATAACCGTGCGCACCGCCGACCTTCGCGCCGATCAACGCCACCTGACCATCGCGGCAGGCCGCCGACAGGAACACGTTCTGCCGCCCGTAGAAGGAATCCGGACGCACCGGCAGCACCGTCCACGTCGTACCGTCCACGCTGGTCCAGGCCGCCGGACGCGTGCCACCGTCGGCGGCCAGGACACCACCGACCACGAACCACCGACCCGCGCACGACGTCGCGTCCCGCAGCAGGGGACGACCCGGGCCACCCGGCGGCGCCGGCAGCGTCAACGGCTGCCAACCCGGCCGCAGCGCCGGCGCGGCGGCCGTCGTCGACCCCGCGCCGCTCGGCGCGGCCGGCCCGTCGCACCCGGCGAGCAGCAGCGCGAAGAGGCCGAACACCGCGATCACCCGTCGGACGGACACCCGTCGATGCTAACCACCAGACCCCGCGCACGGTGGCCCAGCGCAGCCCGTTGTCACCAGGAACGCTCAGACGGTCGGCTGCTGCGACACCTCGCCGCCGGCGGTCTCCGCGAGGATCCGCTCGGCAACCTCTTTCATGGTCATCCGGTGGTCCATCGCCGTGCGCTGGATCCACTTGAACGCCTGCGGCTCGGTCATCCCGTACGTGGTCATCAGCGCGCCCTTGGCGCGCTCCACCGACTTACGGATCTCCAGGCGGTCGGTCAGGCTCGCGACCTCCGCCTCCAGCGCCGCGACCTCCGAGTAACGCGACAACGCGATCTCCACCGCCGGGACCAGGTCGCTCTTCTGGAAAGGCTTCACCAGGTACGCCATTGCGCCCGCCGCCCGCGCCCGCTCCACCAGGTCACGCTGGCTGAACGCGGTCAGGATGATCACCGGGGCGATCCGGGCACCGGCGATGCGCTCGGCGGCGGCCAGCCCGTCCATGATCGGCATCTTGATGTCGAGGATGACGAGGTCGGGCTTCAACTCCTCGGCGAGGCGGACGGCTGTCTCGCCGTCACCGGCCTCCCCCACCACCTCGTAACCCTCTTCGACCAGCATCTCGGCGAGGTCCAGCCGGATCAGCGCCTCGTCCTCGGCGATCAGTACGCGCCTGCGCTCGGCATCCGTCGGCATCTCAGCCACCAGCCCTACCCCCACCAGTCATAAGCCGACACCAACCCGACCGGGTGTCGCCGCCCTCAGCGTAGTAGGTAACCTATGGGAGGCCACCAGAGCATTCGGCCAAGCGTCCCCGTATTCCAACCGGCAGAGAAGCGGAGCTCAAACCTCCGACAGTGTGGGTTCGACTCCCACCGGGGGCACCAAGAGGTGTCGTACGGCTGTTCCAAAATCGTCGTGTGCATCCACCTGAACTGCGCTCACAGGCCCGCGCACTCCGTGCTCGCGGACACACCATCCACTCAGCAGCTCGCACGCTCTCACTGCCCTACGCCACTGTCTGGCACTGGTGCGTCGATCGACCCGAACGGGCGAGGCTCGGCACAGAGCTACGGTGCTTCCGGTGCCTGCCGGATGTCGAGAATCCGACCGACCCCGCTGCCTACTCCTACCTGCTCGGTCTCTACCTGGGAGACGGCCATCTGGCCGTCTCACCGAAGGTGCCGGTGCTTCGGATAGCCTGCACGGCGATCTATCCGAACCTCACGGACGCCTGCGAGGTGGCCATGCTCGCAGTGCTCGCCGCGCGTGTGCAGAGGATCCCCAAGCAAGGCTGCATCTCGGTCGAGAGCAGTGGTGTGCATTGGCCGTGCCTGCTGCCACAGCACGGTCCCGGCAAGAAGCACGAACGGCCGATCATTCTCGCCGACTGGCAGCGGGTCATCGTCACCGAGCACCCCGGCGACTTCCTGCGCGGCCTGTTCCACTCCGACGGCTGCCGGTGCGCCAACCGGGTCACCGTCCGGGGCAAGGAGTATGTCTACCCGCGCTACATGTTCTCGAACAGGTCCGTCGACATCATGGCGCTGTGCCAGTGGTCGCGGCGCGAGGCGGTCGCCGCGTTGGATCGACACGTTGGCCCGAAGTCCTGACACCAGCGACGATCATGTCGGCGGCGGATCAGTTGGTCACCTAACCTGGCCGGTAGACGGCGGGATGTTTGTTGGCAGGTCGGCGACAGGGGTGCAATTGATGCGGGTGGTCATCTTCGGCGCGACGGGCATGGTCGGCCAGGGCGTGCTGCGTGAGAGCCTGCTCGCGCCGGACGTGCGGGAGGTGCTGACGATCGGCCGGCGCCCGACCAAGCAGCGGCATCCGAAACTGCGCGAGCTCACCGTCGCCGACGTCGGCGAGCTTGACGACGTCCGTGCAGAGCTGACCGGCGTGGACGCCTGCTTCTACTGCCTGGGCGTCTCATCGGTGGGCATGGACGAGGCCGCGTACACCCGGATCAGCTACGAATATCCCCTCGCGGCGGCGCGGTTGCTGGCGGAGGTGGGCCCGAACGCCACCTTCGTCTACGTCTCGGGGGTCGGCACCGACTCCACTGGGCACGGTCGGGTGATGTGGGCACGGGTCAAGGGTCGCGCCGAGAACGCGGTGCTCGATCTGCTGCCCAACGGCTATGCGGCACGGCCCGGCTTCATCCAGCCGACGCATGGCGCGGCGTCCCGCACCCGCTGGTACCGGTGGCTCTATGCGGTGACCAACCCGCTGTACCCGGTGCTGAGCCGACTCTTCCCGGCGTACGTGACCAGCACCGACCGGCTCGGCCGGGCGATGCTGCGGGTTGCCCGGGTGGGTTCGCCGAGGCGGGTCCTGGCCGGCCGCGACCTGACCTGAGGACGGGTCGGTCAGGCGATCGTGTCGAGGGCGTGGGCGAGGTCGGCGCGCAGGTCCTCGGGGTCCTCGAGGCCGACCGAGAGGCGCAGCAGGGCGGCGGCGGGTTTGGCGTCGCCCTCGACCGGCCGGTGGGTGAGTGAGGCGGGGTGCTGGATGAGGGTGTCCACGCCGCCGAGGGACACCGCGTGGGTGATGAGGCGGCAGGCGTCGGCGACGGCGGCCGCGGCGGGCGCGCCGCCGCGTACCTCGAAGGCGAGCAGGCTGCCGGGTCCGGACATCTGCCGCCCGACCAGCGCCGCCGGGTCGTCCACCGAGGGGTGGTGCACCCGGTGTACGGCGGGGTGCTCGGCGAGCCAGCCGGCGAGTTTCTCGGCGGTGGCCTGTTGGGCGCGGACCCGCAGCGGCAGGGTTTGCAGGCCGCGGTGCAGCAGGTAACCGCCGAGGGGGTGCAGGATCGCGCCGGTGACCGCGCGGACCTGGCGTAGGCGTACGGCCCAGGTGTCGTCGCAGGCGACGACGCCGGCGAGGACGTCGCCGTGTCCGCCGATGCTCTTGGTGGCGCTGTGCAGGACGAGGGTGGCGCCGTGGCGGGCGGGTTGTTGCAGGACGGGGGTGGCGACGGTGTTGTCGACAAGTAGCGGGATGTCGCCGGCCGCGGCGGCGAGGGCGGCGATGTCGACCAGGTCGACTGTGGGGTTGGCGGGTGTCTCGACGATGACCAGTGCGGTGTCGGGGCGGATGGCGGCGGCGACCTCGTCGGGGCGGGTCCAGGTGACTGTGGTGCCGAGCAGGCCGGTGGCGAGGACGTGGTCGGTGCCGCCGTAGAGAGGTCGGACGGCGACGACGTGCCGGCGGACGTCGCGGGCGGCGGCGAGCAGGGTGGCGGTGAGGGCGGCCATTCCGCTGGCGAAGGCGACGGCCTGGGCGGTGCCCTCCAGTTCGGCGAGGGCGGTTTCGAAGCGGGCGACTGTGGGGTTCCAGAGCCGTTGGTAGACGGCGCTGCCGTCGGCGGGGAGGGTGCCGCCGGTGGCGAGTTGTTCGTACGCGGCGCCGCCGTCGTCGACGGAGGGCAGTGGGTTGGTGGTGGACAGGTCGATGGGTGGTACGTGCACGCCGAGGGTGCGGAGGTCGTCGCGGCCGGCGTGTACGGCCCGGGTGTCCATCGTTGTCATGGCGGTAGCGTCGAACATCTGGCGGCTGGTGGGCAACTGTTCGGCAGATCATTCTGCGTTCCGGGTTGGTTTCCGTGTTGAGTTCGGGTGAGGATGGCGGAATGCCCCCTGAGCCGAATGATGTGCGGCCGTATCCGGCCCTGGATGAGGTGGACCGCGCGATCCTGACCGAGCTGGCGGCGGATGGTCGACTGCCGAACAACGCCCTCGCCGAGCGGGTGGGCGTGGCGCCGTCGACGTGTCTGACGCGTACGCGGGCGCTGCGCGAGCGCGGTGCGATCCGTGGTTTTCACGCCGAGGTGGATCCGGCGGCGCTCGGTCTGCCGTTGCAGGCGTTGGTGTCGGTGCGGTTGACAGCGCACGAGCGGGCGGCGGTGGACGCGTTCCGGGCCCGGTCGGTGCGGCTGCCGGGGGTGGTGTCGGTGTTCCACGTGGCCGGCGCGGAGGACTACGTGCTGCATGTGCGGGCGGCGTCCGGCGACGCGTTGCGGGACTTCGTGCTGGACCACCTGGCGGTGGACCCGGTGGTGCAGCACACGCAGACCAGTCTGATCTTCGAGCAGGCGCGCGGGATGGGTTGAGCGGCGGGGTGAGGTGGCCGACGAAAACCCGTATGCCGGAACAAAACCGGCCGGTGACGGGTTGGCTGAGCGTGTGATCACCGTACCGTTGTCTGTTCTTGATCTTGCCCCGGTCGCCAAGGGCACCACCGCTGGCCAGGCGTTGCAGGCCACCACCGAGTTGGCCCGCCGCACCGAGGAGTTGGGCTACCACCGGTTCTGGGTGGCCGAGCACCACAACATGCCGGCGATCGCCAGCTCCGCCCCCGCGGTGCTGCTGGCGCACCTGGCGGCGAACACCTCGACGATCCGGCTGGGGTCGGGCGGGGTGATGCTGCCCAACCACGCGCCGCTGGTGGTGGCCGAGCAGTTCGGCACCCTGGAGGCGCTGCACCCCGGTCGGATCGACCTGGGCATCGGGCGGGCGCCGGGCACCGACCAGGTGACCGCGCTGGCGTTGCGGCGCACCATGGAGGGCCTGTCGGCGGAGGGTTTTCCGCGCGAGCTGACAGACCTGATGAACTACTTCAGCGGGGAGAAGCCGGGGCAGATCATCGCCACGCCGGGCCGTGGTGAGCAGCCGGCCGTGTGGCTGTTGGGCTCCAGCGGTTTCAGCGCCCAGCTCGCCGGTCTGCTCGGTCTGCCGTTCTCGTTCGCGCACCACTTCAGCTCGCAGAACACGTTGCCGGCGCTGGCCCTGTACCGGCAGAACTTCCGGCCGTCGCAGTGGCTGGACGAGCCGTACGCGATGGTGGCGGTCAACGCGGTGTGCGCGGAGACCGACGAGCGGGCCGAATGGTTGGCCGGGCCGAGCGCCCTGTCGTTTTTGAAGTTGCGCTCCGGGCGGCCGGAGCCGCTGTCGACGCCCGACGAGGCGGCGGCGTACCCGTACTCGGAGATCGAGCGGGAGTTCGTCGTGGCGCGCCGTGACGGTCAGGCGATGGGCTCGCCGGAGACGGTGCGTCGACAGCTGACCGAGCTGCTGGAGCGCACCGGCGCGGACGAGCTGATGCTGACCACGCTGGTGTACGACGTGCAGGACCGGGTGCGGTCGTACGAATTGATCGCCGAGCAGGTGGTGGGCGGTCTACGCCAGAGCGCGTGAAACACGATCTTCACGTCAGCGTCACCCCGCCGACCCGGACGGTGCCTAATGTTGGTGCCGGTGGTGGTACGGCATTCCCGGTCGGGACGGGTTGGGAATGCCGCGGTGTGGCGCACCGGGCCGGAGCTGAGCGGATTCCGCGGCTGCGGCCCGGTGCCTGCCACCCTAGGCGACCCCGCTCGGGACCGCCAGGGGTTGCATCAACGTAGATGGATGTCCGGCGTGGGTGGGGTGCCCATTGCACTGCCGATGAAGAACCCCGGGTGTGGCGGTTGGTTGTAGGCGGTGTTCTGCCACGCGATCGCCACCCGATACTGCGGGTCGTGCATCAGGGTGTAGATCCGGGTGCTGGTCGGGGTGGGTGTGCTGTAGATGCGCAGCGCCCGGCTGTCGGTGGTCCGCCAGATCACCTCCTCGCGCCAGTCGCCCAGGATGTCGCCGGAGAGCGCCGGCGTGGACTTGGTGCCGTTGTTGGACGCCACCCCGCTGCCGTCGAGCAGCCGGGTCTCACCGCCGGTGCCGTACTTGTCGATCTTCGTGCCGTCGAGCAGTTCCCGCACCGGGTCGCCGTCCCACCAGGCGAGGAAGTTGGCCGAGGACGGCTTGCGGCCCACGTTCTGCCCCCTGGTGTTGGCCAGTCCGGCGACCGCTGACGACCACGACTCCGCGCCGGGGCTGCCCGCCCAGATGTCCGCGGAGACACCCCGGCCGTTGTCGCCGGACGCCGGCGTGGACCAGAGGACCTGACCGGTACGGGCGTCGGCGAAGTACGAGCTGGGCCTGCTGGCGTCCTCGTCGACCTTGAACACCTCCAGGCCGGCGCGGCCCGGGTCCAGGTCCCCCACGTGCAGGGCGTCGCCGTGGCCGTTGCCCGTCGAGTGGAGCAGCCGGCCGTTGTCGTCGATGGTGGCGGCCCCGTACACGATCTCCTGGCGACCGTCGGCGTCGACGTCGGCCACGGAGAGCTGGTGGTTGCCCTGACCGGCGGCGGCGCCGTTGCCAGAGGAGTTCGAGTCGAACGTCCAGCGCCTGGTCAGCGTGCCGTTGCGGAAGTCCCAGGCGGCGATCACCGCGCGGGTGTAGTAGCCCCGGGCCATGATCAGCGAGGGGCGCTGCCCGTCCAGGTACGCGGTGCCGGCGAGGAACCGGTCCACCCGGTTGCCGTACGAGTCGCCCCAGGACGACACGGTGCCGCGCGGCGGGTCGTAGGTGACGGTGGAGGCGATCGCGCCGGTCTGCCCGTTGAACATGGTCAGGTACTCCGGGCCGGACAACACGTAACCGCTGGAGTTGCGGTGGTCCGCCGACGACGAACCGATGAGCTGACCGGTGCCGGAGCGGGTGCCGTCGGCGGTCTTCATGGCCACCTCGGCGCGGCCGTCGCCGTCGTAGTCGTACACCTGGAACTGGGTGTAGTGGGCGCCCGCCCGGATGTTGCGGCCCAGGTCGACCCGCCACAACCGGGTGCCGGTGAGGGTGTACGCGTCGACGTAGACGTTGCCGGTGTAGCCGGACTGCGAGTTGTCCTTGGCGTTCGACGGTTCCCACTTGAGCACGATCTCGTAGCTGCCGTCGCCGTTGAGGTCACCGACGGAGGCGTCGCTGGCGCTGTACGAGTAGCTCTCGCCGCTGGGGGTGCTGCCCCCGGCCGGGACCTGCAACGGCACGTCCAGGTAGCCCGCGCCGAACTGCAACGCCGGCGCCGACGCCGCCTGCTCGGCGCCGCCCACCACGGCCCGCACCGTGTACGCCGAGCCGGCCGCCGCGCCGCTGTCGAGGTGGTTGGTGGCGCCGGTGATCGGGCTGGCGTTGACCCTGGTGGATCCCCGGTAGAGGTTGAACGCCACCCCGGAGGTCTCGGTGCCGAGCAGCCGCCAGGAGACCAGGTTGCCGCTGCCGGAACGGACGCTGACCAGCCCTCGGTCCAGGTCCTCCATCTGCACCACCCCGGCCGACGTCGGGGGCGGGGTGGTGGGTGGCGGGGTGGTCGGCCCGTCGGTGGGTGGGGCGCCGGTGCAGGTGGTGCCGTTGAGGGCGAAGCCACCCGGCACCGGGTTGCTGCCGGTCCACGAACCGTTGAAGCCGAACGAGGCGCTGCCGTTCGTGGCGATGGCGACGTTGTGGTCGACGTTGCGCGCGGTCACCTGGGCGCCGGACTGGGCGACGACGGCGTTCCACGCCTGGGTGACCTGCTGGCCCGCTGCGTACGACCAGGTGAGCGCCCACCCACTGACCGGGTCGCCGAGGTTGGTGACTGCGATGTTGGCGCCGAAGCCGCCCTGCCACTGGTTGGTGATCTGATAGTCGACCCGGCAGCCGACGGCGGCGGCCGAGGCGACGACCGTGCCGAGGGTGCCGGCCACGACGGTGGCCGCCGTCGTGGCGGCGAGCAGGATCAGCCGATGTCTGGACGGGTGCATGCACTGCCTCCGGGGATCCGGTGATGATCGCTACGACCCACCTGCCCTGCCCGGGAAGCACGGTGGACCGAACCCACCGCGACGGCGGCGGACGGCGATCTGATCGGGGGTGAAACGCCCTGGAACTCACGGATCCGACTCACCGCGCATCGTAAGGCAAGCGCTTTCCGCTACGCAACATCGACCACCATCGCTTGCTTGCGGATCCCGCTCTTGCCTCGGTGATCGATGCCTGATCAACTCGTCCGGGTGAGCGCTCACCACATGGACCCCGCCGAATTCCGTCGCGCCGGCCACGCCGTCGTCGACTGGATTGCCGACTACTGGGCGACAGTGGAGCAACGACCGGTCGCCCCGGCCGACCCGCCCGGCACCGTGGCCGACGCCCTGCCCACCGAACCGCCCACCACCGGCGGCGAACCGGTCGAGGCGATCCTCACCGACCTGGACTCGATCGTCCTACCGGGGCTGACCCACTGGCAGCACCCGGGCTTCTTCGGCTACTTCCCCGGCAACACCTCCGGCCCGAGCGTGCTCGGCGACCTGGTCAGCTCCGGTCTCGGCGTCCAGGGCATGCTCTGGGCCTCCAGCCCGGCCTGCACCGAGCTGGAGACGGTGATGATGGACTGGTTGGCCCACCTGCTGGACCTGCCACAGCGGTTCCGCTCCACCGGCGCCGGCGGTGGGGTCATCCAGGACTCGGCGTCCTCGGCGACGCTGGTGGCCACCCTGGCCGCACTGCACCGGGCCAGCGGCGGGAGCTGGCGGCACACCGGCATCGACCGGCGCTACCGCGCCTACACCTCCATCCACGGGCACTCGTCCATCGAGAAGGCGGTACGGATCGCCGGGCTGGGCAGCGACGGAATCCGGTCCATCGACGTGGACCCGGACACCCAGGCGATGCTGCCGGACGCGCTGCGGGCCGCCATCGAGGCCGACCTGGCCGTCGGTGACGTACCGGCCATCGTGGTGGCGACCATCGGCACCACCTCCACCACCGCCGTCGACCCGCTGCCGGAAATCGGGGCCATCTGCGCCGAGTACGGGATCTGGCTGCACGTGGACGCCGCGTACGCGGGCGCCGCCGCCGTCTGCCCCGAGCTGCGGTGGACGCACGCCGGCCTGGAGTACGCCGATTCCTACTGCTTCGACCCGCACAAGTGGCTGCTCACCGGCTTCGACTGCGACGCGTTCTGGGTGGCCGACCGGGCCGAACTGATCGAGGCGCTGACCGTCCTGCCGGAGTTTCTCCGCAACGCGGCCTCCGAATCCGGCGCGGTGATCGACTACCGGGACTGGCAGGTGCCGCTGGGTCGGCGGTTCCGGTCCCTCAAGCTGTGGTTCGTGCTGCGCTGGTACGGCGTCGAAGGGCTGCGGGCGCACATCCGCTCCGGGGTGGCGCTGGCCGAACGGTTCGCCGAGCGGGTCCGCACCGACGACCGGTTCGAGGTGGTGGCGGCGCACCCGTTCTCACTGGTCTGCTTCCGACTGCGCGCCGACGACGACACCAACGCGGCGCTGCTGGCCTCGGCGAACGCCACCGGACGGGTGCACCTCACGCACACCCGGGTCGCCGGCCGCTACACGCTGCGACTGGCGGTCGGCTCACCCCAGACCACCGAAGGGCACATCGACGAAGCCTGGACCCTGCTCTCCGCGGCAGCCAACACCCTGCTCACCCCCTGACCCGCCCGTCGCCCCGCATCCCGCGGGCCGGCGGGCGGGCGGGGCGGGGTTCAGCGCGGGTTGGGCGTACCCGTTGCGGCCAGATCGGCCGGGACCTCGCCGGCGGATGCAGCGTCGGGGGCCTCAGCGGGCGCGACGGCAGCGGCCGTGGGTGAAGCGCTCGCGGCTTCGGCGCGGGCGCGGCGGGTACGGCGTAGGGCGCGCACGGCCAACACCAGCGCGGCCAGCCAGCCGGCGGCGAGCAGGGCGTACAGGGCAGGGCGGGCCGGACCGTCCAGTTCGGCGGAACGCATCAGGGTGCGGGCGTTGGTCAGCACGATCACGCCGCCGACTGCCGCGCCGAGCAGTTGGGCGGGCACGATTCGCACCAGCCAGGCGGCCAGCGGGGCGGCGATGAGCCCGCCGATGAGCAGTGCGGCGACGGTGGGGAGCAGGAATCCCTCCGAGCCCAGCCCGATCAGGAAGCCGATGCTGGCCGCGCCGGCCACGACGAACTCGGCGGTGTCCACGGAACCGATCACCTTGCGGGGCTCCATGCGGCCGGAGACCAGCAGCGCGGGGGTGGCCACCGGGCCCCACCCGCCGCCGCCGGTCGCGTCGACGAAGCCGGCGACCAGGCCCAGGGGGCCGAGGAAACGACCGCGGAGCCGTCCGCCGATCCGGTCGGTGCGCAGTGGTCGGGCGAAGCGGATCAGGAGGTACGCGCCGAGCGTGAAGAGAATGCCGGCCATCCACGGTGCGGCGGCCTCTGTGGAGATTGAGCTGAGCAGTGTGGCGCCGGCGAAGGCGCCGATCGCGCCGGGCAGGGCGATACGGGTCACCACCCGCCAGTCGACGTTGCCGAACCGCCAGTGCGCGACCCCGGCGGCGAGCGTCGTGCCGATCTCGGCCAGGTGCACCGAGGCCGAGGCGGCGGCCGGGGCGACCCCGGCGACCAGCAGCAGAGTGGACGATGTCAAGCCGTACGCCATGCCGAGCGAACCATCGATCAGTTGCGCGACGAGCCCGACCAGAGCGAGGACCAACAGCTTGCGCACGAGCGCCCCCAGACTTTTCGGCATCTCCTATCGACTTGGTCGACAATGCGGGATGGGGCAGCCAGGGTCAAGCCCCCGATCGCATGAAGCTGGAGGCGAGCCGGCGCTCAGATCCAGGCGCGTGGGTCGGCGGCCAGCTCGGTGACCCGCGCGGGCAGCGTGCCGGCGGCCACATCGGCGATGCTGACCAGCTCCAGGATCTCCCGCTCGCTTGCCCGTAGCGCGATCCAGACTTCCTGGAGGGCGTGCGCCGGGCCGTGGTAGCCGAGCTGCTCGGGGCGTTGCCCGCGTACGTGGGCGAGGGGCCCGTCGATCACCCGGATGACCTCGGCGAGCGAGATCTCCTCGGCGGGGCGGGCCAGCCAGTAGCCGCCCTCCGGGCCGCGCTGGGCGTGCACGATGCCGCCCCGGCGCAGCTGGAGAAGGATGCTCTCCAGGAACTTCGGCGGGATCTCCTGGGCGCGGGCGATCTGGTCGGCCGTGACCGGCCGGCCGCGCCCGGGGCCGCTGGCCGTCGCGGCAAGCTCGGCGGCCGCGCGGAGGGCATAGTCGACCCGGGCGGAGAGGCGCATGTCGGCAAGGTTAGTCGCTGGTCAACCGGGCGGGCGGGCGACCCTCGGCCGATCGGCCACGCATCGATGGAAAGTAGCGCCGCTGGCGCGCGTCCGGGTCGCCGGTAGGGACCGGTGAAGTACGTCATGATCCACCGTATGGTGGCGGCGGAAATGCCGATTCGGAGCGTCCCTATGCTGGGCGGGAGTACGAATGTCTGGCCGTTTACGCGGCCGCCAGCAACATATTGATAAACACCCGGGTGTGCTCGGGGGGAAGGCAACACGATGACCGATATCGCCACACGCACCTGGGACGGCATGACCATCCCGGTGGCCGGCACCTATCTTCTCGATCAGGCGCACAAGCGGATCGGTTTCCTGTCCCGGCACATGATGGTGAGCCCGGTGCGCGGCGAGTTCGCCGAGGCGACAGCGCAGATCTTCGTGGCGGAGGACCCGCTGCTCTCCTCGGTGACGGCCACCATCATGTCGGCCAGCATCACCACCGGGAGTGCCGATCGGGACACGCATCTGAAGAGTGCCGACTTCCTCGACGTGGAGCGTTTTCCCACAATCGAATATCGAAGCACCGGTATCACCTGGCAGGGCAACGAGGACCCCATATTCCAGTGGGCGCGTCTGCGCAACCACCGGTTGGGCGGACGAGGCCGGAGTCACATTGTTCCGCCGCAGTCCGACGGTATTCCCGGACGATTCGTCCTCACCGGTGAGTTGACAGTGAAGGGGATCACCCGGGCCGTGGACCTGGAGGTGAATTTTGGTGGTGCTCGTCAGGATCCGTACGGGCAGAACATCTTCGGATTCAGCGCGACGGCCGAGATGAACCGCGAGGACTACGGCCTGCTCTGGAATGTGGTCCTGGAGAGCGGCGGGGTGTTGGTCGGCAAGACGGTGCAGATCGAGATCGCCGGCGAGGCCATCTACCAGGCCTGAACCACATCATCCCGCCAGTTGCCTGGCGGGGATGAGCGACAACTACCCGGCGGGGATGAGCCGCCAGAGCGTCAGGCGCCCACGCGGCGCAGCAGACCCTCCTGGACGGCGCTGGCGATCTGCCGGCCGTCTGTGGTGAACATCCGGCCGGTGGCCAGCCCACGCGCGCCGGACGCCGACGGGCTCAGGCAGTCGTAGAGGAACCACTCGTCGGCCCGGAACGGCCGGTGGAACCAGAGCGCGTGGTCCAGGCTCGCGCCGACCAACCCGCCCGGCCCCCACACCTCGCCGTGCGCGGAGAGCACCGAGTCCAGCAGGGTGAGGTCCGAGGCGTAGGTGAGCGCGCAGGCGTGCAGCAGGGGGTCGTCGGGCAGTTTGCCGTCGATGCGCATCCAGACGCGCTGGTGCGGGTCGGCGGGCCGGTCGCCGGGGCGGACCCAGCCGGGCTCACCCACGTAGCGCACGTCGATCGGTCGCGGGATCTGACCCCAGATGCCCAGCCGCTCCGGGTAGCGGGAGAGCCGGTCGGTCATCGTCGGCACGTCCTGCGGCGGGGGCACGTCCAGCGGGGACGTGGCCTGGTGGTCCAGCCCCTCCTCGGCCCGCTGGAACGACGCCGACATGAAGAAGATCGGCTTGTCGTGCTGGAGGGCGACCGCGCGGCGGACCGAGAAGGACCGGCCGTCGCGGATGTTCTCCACCTGGTACACGATCGGCTCGACCGGGTCGCCGGGGCGGACGAAGTAGCCGTGCAGCGAGTGCACGAACCGCTCCGGGTCGACGGTGCGGCCGGCGGCGACCAGGGCCTGACCGGCAACCTGGCCGCCGTACACCCGTTGTGGGCCGACCGGGGGGCTCATCCCCCGGAAGGTCATCTCCCCGGTCGGGTCGAGGTCGAGCACTTCGAGCAGCTGGTCCACCGCCGCCTGGCCGACCGCGACCCGACCGTCGCTCACTGCAGGGCCCGCGCCGACGCGGCGTCGACCAGCGAGCCGAGCTGGTGTACGCGCAGCGTGTTGGTCGAGCCGGGGGTGCCGGGCGGGCTACCCGCGACGATCACCACGTAGTCACCGGGGTTGGCCCGGTCGAGGCCGAGCAGCGCCTGGTCGACCTGGCGGAACATGTCGTCGGTGTGCTGCACGAACGGCATCAGGAAGGTCTCCACGCCCCAGGTGAGGGCGAGCTGGTCGCGCACCTCGGGGACCGGCGTGAAGGCCAGCAGCGGCAGGTCGCAGTGCAGGCGGGACAGCCGTCGCACGGTGTCACCGGTCTGTGAGAACGCGACGAGCGCCTTGGCGTTGATGGCCCGGGCGATCGACGAGGCGGCGACGGTGAGGGCGCCACCGTGGGTACGCGGGTCGTGCTGCAACCGCGGCACCCCGATGGAACCGGCCTCGGTGGTCGTCACGATCTTGGCCATGGTGCTGACGGTGAGCACCGGATACTTGCCGACGCTGGTCTCGCCGGAGAGCATCACCGCGTCGGCGCCGTCGAGCACCGCGTTGGCGACGTCGGAGGCCTCCGCCCGGGTGGGGCGGGAATTCTCGATCATGGAGTCGAGCATCTGGGTGGCCACGATGACGGGCTTGGCGTTCTCCCGGCACAGCTGCACAGCGCGCTTCTGCACCAGCGGGACCTCGTCCAGCGGCATCTCGACACCGAGGTCACCGCGGGCGACCATGACGCCGTCGAAGGCCAGCACGATGGCCTCCAGGTGCTCCACGGCCTCCGGCTTCTCGACCTTGGCGAGCACCGGCCGGAACACGCCCTCCTCGGCCATGATGTTGTGAACGAGCTTGATGTCCTCGGCGGAGCGGACGAAGGAGAGCGCCACCAGGTCGACGCCCAGACCCAGGGAGAAGCGCAGGTCCTCGGCGTCCTTGTCCGACATGGCGGGCACGCTGACCGCCACGTTGGGCAGCGACACGCCCTTGTTGTTGGAGACCGGGCCGCCCTCGGTGACGAGGCAGCGGATGTCGTTGCCGGTGACGTCGGTGACCTCGACGGCGACTCGACCGTCGTCGATCAGCAGCCGGTCGCCGGGCTTCACCTCGTGCGGCAGCTTTGTGTAGGTGCAGGAGACCCGCTCCTTGGTGCCGATGACGTCGTCGCCGGTGATCACGACCGAGTCACCGGTGCGCCACTCGTGCGGGCCGTCGGCGAACCGACCGAGCCGGATCTTGGGGCCCTGCAGGTCGGCAAGCACGGCGACCGGCTTACCCGTTGCCTCCGACGCCTCCCGGACCAGTCGGTAGACCGCCTCGTGGTCGGCGTGGCTGCCGTGGCTGAAGTTGAGCCTCGCCACGTTCATGCCGGCCTCGACAAGACCCCGGATGCGCTCCGGGGACGAGGTGGCGGGACCCAGAGTGCAGACGATCTTTACGCGGCGTGTCACGCCCATCAGGCTAGTCTCTCCTTCAGGTCGGACTCGGGGCCGACCCCTTGCAGGCAGCGGAACAGTTGTCCAACGACGCGCGGCGCGCGTCGGGCCGGCGGGCGGAACCACACCGGGAACGTTGTGGCGACGGGCATCAGCGACCGCGCGCCGGGAATCGTACGCCTCTGTTGGCGTGCGCTGTCGGGGTGCTCCCGGCGGCGACTCACCGCGGGCGCTCGGAGGGCGGCAGGGTGGGCACCGCGTGCAGCAGGTCGCGGGGGTCGTAGCGGCGCTTGGCGTGGCGCAGCCGCGCCCAGTTCGCGCCGTAGGCGAGCCGGACCCGGTCGGTCTCCTCCGGGGCGAGCAGGTTGGGGTAACCGCCGGGCAGGGCGTGCGGGGCGAGTGCCGCCGAGGTTCGCTCGGCCCACTCGCGGTGCGGGCCGGCCTGGTCGCCGGGCGCCCAGACCGCGATGATCTCGGTCATCAGGTGATCGGTGCGCAGCCCGAACGCCGTGTCGGCGGGGCGGACCCGGGTGGCCGCGCCGTGGAAGTGGTGCACGGCCAGCGCGGAGAACGGCGAGGTGACCTGCCGGGCGGCGTCGACGAGCGTGTCCACGGTGCCGTCGGTGAGCGCTGGCAACCACCGGGTCCGCAGCAGGTAGTGGTTGCCGTCGACCATCCCGCCGTCGAACATCCGCAGCGCGTCCGCGTACGGCATCGGGCCGATCTGGTCGACCAGCGGAGTGCCCAGCGCGCGCAGCCGGTCCAGCCACGGCGCCCCGGCGGCCAGGTCCGGGCCGCTGTAGAACGGGCAGACGAAGATCACCGGCTCGCCCGCCGGGCCGGGCAGGAAACCGGCCATCACGGTCAGCTCGTCCGGTGCCTCGGCGACCAGCGCGCCGTAGCCGCGCAACACGGCCGGCGCCTCGGAGAGCGCAAACATGATCATGCCGGCCAGTACGCCGGGCAGCCGGTGCGCGCGGAAACGCAGCTCGGTGACGATGCCGAGGTTCCCACCGCCGCCGCGCAGCGCCCAGTACAGCTCGGCGTCGTGCCGGGGGTCGGCGGTGACCCGGCGACCGTCGGCGAGAACCACCTCAGCGCCGAGCAGGCTGTCCACTGCCAGACCGAACCGGCCGCACAGCGGGCCGTACCCGCCGGCGAGGGTGAGCCCGGCCATCCCCACGGCGTCGACGACGCCGGTGGGGACCACCAGGTCGTACGGGCGGGCGGCGGCGAGCAGCTCAGCCGCCGTGGCGCCGCCGCCGATGGTCACCGTGGCCGCCTCCGGGTCGACCCGCACGGCGCGCAGCCCGGTCAGGTCGAGCACCAGGGCGCCGTCGCGCAGTGCCCGGCCGGCCCAGTCGTGCCCTCCGGAGCGGACCGAGAGGGGCAGGTGGCAGCGGGTGGCGACGCGGACCGCCTCGGCCACCTCGTCGGCGTCCGCACACTGGGCCACCAGCGCGGGAGTGCGCGCCACAGCGCCGTTCCAGAGTCGGGTGGTGGCGGCGTAACCGGGATCGCCCGGCTCGTGCAGCCGGTCGCCGAGCAGGGCGCGCAGTCGGGCGGTGGCCGACGCGACATCGGGGGTGGCGGCGGAGATCATGGCGACTCCTCGACCGGGGCCGACCCACGACACCGGGTACGCCCCGGCGGCGGCCCGCGCTGGGCGCGACCGTAGCACCGCCTGGCGGGCGAGCGCCGTCACCATCACGACAGCCACCGATGGACGGAGGCTCAGCTGTCCGTCTTGACCAGCGGGAACTCCAGGGAACCGGCCGGGCAGAGGAAGGTCAGCACCTCCACCCGGTAGAGCCCGGCCTGCACCGCCGGGTCGGCCTCCAGCACGCTGCGGACGTCGTCGACGCTGCCGGTGCGGGCCAGCCCGAAGCCGATCGGCGGATCCGGCTCGCGCGCCGGCCCGTCCACTGAGCCGGCGACCAGGACGATGCCGCTTCGCTGCAACGCCTGCATGTGTTCGGCGTGCTCGGCCTGCAACCGCTGCACGGTCTCCGCGGGCAGGGCCCGCCCGGCCGCGCCGGGATAGATCACGATGCACTCGTACGTGTCGAGCGCGAAGTTGACCTGCGGCACTCCCATGGGTGCTCCCTCCGCCGTCGCGCCGGAACGCACCGGCTCCGGCCAGCGTCGCACGGACACCCCTGTCGTACCGGGCGCTTCCCGGCAACTCGGCTCGGCGCGTTGACGGCGTGTCCGCGCCCACACTCGGCCGACCGGCGGCATGTCGGCGGGGTTCCGGGGGATGATCCATCGGTGGCGGGTGGGCTCTTCACGCCCGCGCTGTCCACGCCCGCCACGACGAGACGATTGGGGATCGGGCAATGTCGACAAATATCAGTGAGCAGCCCGCGAAGGCGTCCGGCACGTACCGGATCGGTGGCGACGTCACCGTCAACCGGCTCGGCTACGGGGCCATGCAGATCACCGGCCCGGGTGTCTGGGGTGACCCGAAGGACCCGGCCGAGGCGGTTCGTGTGCTGCGCCGTGCGGTCGAGCTGGGCGTGACGTTCATCGACACCGCCGACTCGTACGGGCCGTTCGTCTCGGAGCTGCTGATCCGGGAGGCGCTGCACCCGTACGCCGACGACCTGGTGATCGCGACGAAGGGTGGGTTCACCCGCTCCGGGCCGGGCGACTGGCGCGCGGTGGGCCGCCCGGAGTACCTGCGCCAGCAGTGCGAGCTGAGCCTGCGCCACCTCGGCCTGGACAGCATCCCGCTGTACCAGCTGCACCGGATCGACCCGAAGGTGCCGCTCGCCGACCAGCTCGGTGAGCTGGCGCTGCTGCGGGAGGAGGGCAAGATCCAGCACATCGGGCTGTCCGAGGTGAGCGTCGCGCAGATCGAGGAGTCCCGGGCGATCACCACTATCGCGTCGGTGCAGAACCTGTACAACCTCGCCAACCGCAGCGCCGAGGACGTGCTGGAGTTCTGCGAGCGCAACGACCTCGCGTTCATCCCGTGGTACCCGATCGCGACCGGTGAGCTGGCCCGCCCGGGCGGCCCGCTGGACGCCATCTCCAGCGCGCACGGCGCGTCGCCCGCGCAGCTCGCGCTGGCCTGGCTGCTGCGCCGCTCGCCGGTGATGCTGCCGATCCCCGGCACGTCCTCGGTGGCGCACCTGGAGGAGAACGTGGGCGCGGCCGACGTGCGGCTCACCGACGACGAGTTCGAGGCGCTCGCCAAGGCGAGCTGACCCACCGGTCAAACTCCGTCGCACACGCCGGGGGTGGCTCGCACGGGACCACCCCCGGCGATCTGGTCAGAGCGCGAGGCAGTTGGGTCGCACCGGGCCGTCGACGAGGGCGCCACGCACGATGGTGTACGCAGTGCCGTCGAGCACCAGACCGAGGTGCCCCACCACCCGCAGCGGGCAGTACGCCTGGACCAGCACGTTCGTCGCACCGTCGTTGACGGCGGCGTTTCCGGTCGGCCGGACCAGCTCGTCCTGCAACGTGCGGATGGTGGTGTAGCGCACCGCGCCCGGCGTGTCGTCGCCGGCGTTGAGGTCGGCCAGGAACGTTGAGCCGATGGTCATCTGTTGGCAGGCCACGACGCCGGCGCAGCTGCCCAGGCCCAGGAACGCCACGATGTTGGCGACGTACGTGCCGTACTGCGGTGTGCCCAGGCTGACGTACCGGCCGACGGTGGCGGTGCCGCCGAGCCGCTTGAGGTAGTACCGGCTGACCAGCCCCCCTTCGGAGTGGGCGACGACGTCCACCGCCGCCGCGCCGGTGCTGGCGCGTACCTGGTTCACGTAGCCGGCCAACGCGCGGGCCGAGGTGGGGATGTCGCCGAGGCCCAGCCCGGGCAGTTGGTAGATGAAGGTGCGGTAGCCGTCGGCGCGCAGGCGGGCGGCGATCGGCTCGTACGCGACGGCGACGCCGCTGAGCCCGCCGACCACGATGACGGGGTTGGCCGCCGCGGCGGCGGCGAAGGGTGTCGTGGGAGCGGCGGCGGCCGGGGCGGGGGCGGCCGTCGCCGTGGCGGCGGACGCGAGCAGCGCGGCGGTGGCGAGGGCCAGGACGAGGGCGGTCTTTCGGAGCAGCATCGCTGCACCTCCGGGGGAGGCACCCGGCGAACCGGGCAGGTGGGTGGGGGGTTGTCCGGTCGACCGTGCGACGATCATCCCCGCAACAATTCAGAAACGTCAATGACTTGTTACGCGCCGGTAACCAGTTGTTCCGGCGGGGGTGCAAACGGTCAAACCGCCGCGCTCCATATCGGACGCCGAAGGTGGCTGGCATGCTGTTGCCGTGGCTGCCGACAAACCCACCGAGCGCGAGCTGCGGGTGATGCCGTGGTGGCTGGTCCTGATCGGCCTGCTGGTCGCCATCGCCCTGGGCTGGCTGGTGCTGGACCTGCTGCTCACCGAGGCCGACCGCGCCAGCCAACCGGACACCCGCGCCACGCTGCGCATCGACGCGATCCGCACCGGCCTGACCGTCGTCGCCGGCACCGGCGGAGGGCTCGCGCTCCTGCTCGCCGCCCGGCGCCAGTGGATCGCCGAACGCGCGCAGCGGCACCAGGAAGGCGTCGCCGCGCGGGACCAGGTGCACCGCGACCGGGTGCAGGCGCACGCCGAGGCGGTGGCCGAGGCCGCGCAGCGCCACCAGGAGCGGCAGTCCGGGGCCGCCGAGCACGACGCGGCGGAGCGTCGACTGACCGAGCTCTACACCAGGGCGGTCGAACTGCTCGGCAACGACAGCGCGGCGGTACGCCTCGGCGGCCTGCACGCGCTGGAGCGCCTCGGTCAGGACAACCCGGGGCAGCGCCTGACAATCGCGGCGGTGCTCTGCGCGTACCTGCGAATGCCGGCGCCGGACGGCGAGCCGCGCGAGACGGAGGTCCGACGCAGCGCGCAGCGTGTGCTCACCCGGCACCTGCGTGCGGACGACGCGGCCCACTGGCCGGAACTGACGCTCGACCTGGCCGGCGCCACGCTTGTCGACTTCGACGCGGCCGGCTGCACGCTCGTCGACGCGAACTTCACCGAGGCGGTGTTCACCGGCACGACCACCTTCGCGGGCGCGACGGCGCGGGGGCGGCTCCTACTCGGGGCGGCGACCTTCGACGAGGTGGTCTTCGACGACGTCACCGCCGAGGCGGAGGTCGTCCTCAACGACGCCCGCTTCGAGGGTCAGGTTAGCTTCGACAGAGCCGGATTCGCCGGCGGCCTGTCCTGCCGGCGGTCGCGCTTCGCCGGCCCGACGTCATTCCACCGGGCGGTCTTCGATCAGCCCACCAGCTTCGACGCGACCCACTTCGGTGACGGGACCAGGTTCCGGGCAGCCACCTTCCTCAGTGGCCTGTCGATGGAGCGCACCGAGTTCGCCGGGTACGCCGGGTTCCGCTCGGTCCGCTTCGCGGACATGGCGCTCTTTCGCTGGGCGGTGTTCGCCACCGAGGCGTGCTTCGAACAGACCCGCTTCGAAGGCCCGTCAAACTTCGGCCGGGCCCGGTTCCAGGGTGCGGGCAGGTTCGACGGTGCCGAGTTCAGCCAACCGCCGCAGGTCGACCAGGCGCGAGCAGCGGCCAGCGGCAATCACGCGTGGCCCGCCGGCACGACTGTGGAACGCCTCGACGACGAGTGGCTGCTGCTGGTCGACCGCTGACCGGTCGGATGGGCGCCGACGCGACGCGGCGGGCTGGGTCGTCAGCGCGACGCGGCTGGCGGGCGCAGGCCGTCCAGGGCCACGCCGAGCACGCGGTCGCGCTGCTCGGGTGACGGGAACTGGGCCATGGTGAGACCGCTGATCAGGCGCACCACGTCGTCGAAGCCGATGTCGTTCCGGACCACACCGGCGGCCTGCGCGCGACGCATCAGCGGCTCACCGGCGGAGAAGATCTCCGTCCGGCAACTGGCGAAGATCTCCGAGTCGTGCAGCAACTGCTCGGCGAGCGCCCGCTTGGTGGCGACGTACGCGACGAAGCGGTGCAGCCAGGCGACCAGCGCGTCCCAGGGTGGCAGCTCGGCCAGACCCTCGGCGGAGTGACACAGCGCCCGGACCTCCTCGACGTAGACGGCCTCGAAGAGGTGCCGCCGGGTCGGGAAGTTGCGGTAGAGCGTGCCGATGCCCACGCCGGCCCGGCGGGCCACGTCCTCCAGCGAGGCGGCGGCGCCGTTCTCGGCGAACGCCTCGCGCGCCGCCGTGATCAGGGCGTCGTAGTTACGCCGCGCGTCGGCCCGCTTGGGCCGCTGGGCGAAGACCTCGGGCGCCTGCCCCGCGCTGGTCATGACGTGCGTCACCTCACCCTGGTTGCATCCGGAGGAAGCCCTCCGCTAGCTTAGTGGAGGCACCCCTCCGGAATCCCGGAGGCCTGCCTCCGGTTACTCTACCTCGGGACCCGCCCGATCGTCGCCTGGCCACCCCGATCGCCCGGACCCCGACAGACCTCCCGTCACAGACGACGGGCGACAAGCCTTCCTTCCCGTACGTAATCAGGGAGTTTTCTCTCGTGGCAGTGACCTCCCGACGCAGCTCGCGTCGGCTCACCTTCACCGTGCTCGCGGCCGGCGCCGGGTTCTTCGCGATGCTCCAGTCGCTCATCACCCCGGTGCTGCCGACCATCCAGCAGGACCTGCACACCTCCCAGAACACCGTGACCTGGGTCCTGACCGCCTACCTGCTCAGCGCGTCGATCTTCACGCCGATCCTCGGACGCGTCGGCGACATGGTCGGCAAGGAGCGGATGCTCGTCGTCTCGCTCGCCGCCCTCGCCCTCGGCTGCCTGCTGGCCGCCATCGCGCCGAACATCGGCGTCCTCATCCTCGCCCGGGTCGTGCAGGGCATCGGCGGAGCGGTCTTCCCGCTGTCGTTCGGCATCATCCGCGACGAGTTCCCGGCCGCACGGGTCTCCACCGCGGTGGCCGCCATCTCGGCGATCGTCGCCGTCGGCGGTGGCCTGGGCATCGTGCTGGCCGGCCCGATCGTCAGCACGCTGGACTACCGCTGGCTGTTCTGGATCCCGATGGTCGTGGTCGGGCTGACCGCCGTGGCCGCGCACCTGTTCGTGCCCGAGTCACCGGTCCGCACCCCCGGTCGCATCGACTGGCGCGCCACACTGCTGCTCTCCGGCTGGCTGGTCGCGTTGCTGCTGCCGATCAGCCAGGGCGCCACCTGGGGCTGGACCTCCGGCCGGGTGCTCGGTCTGCTGGCGCTCGCCGTGGTGCTGCTGGTCGGCTGGCTGGTCACCGAACTGCGGTCCAGCAACCCGCTGATCGACATGCGGATGATGCGCCTGCCCGGAGTCTGGACCACCAACCTGGTCGCCCTGCTCTACGGCGCGTCGATGTTCTCCGTGTACGCGTTCCTCCCGCAGTTCCTGCAGACCCCGACCGCCGCCGGTTACGGCTTCGGCGCCAGCATCAGCCAGGCCGGTCTGCTCATGCTCCCGATGGTCAGCGCGATGTTCGTCGCCGGCATCATCGCCGGGCGACTCCAGGCCGTCTTCAGCGCCAAGGCGCAGCTCGCCACCGGTGCCACGTTCAACGTGGCCGCGTCCGCCATGCTGGCCCTCGCTCACGACACCCGTTGGGAGGTCGCCATCGCCGGTGGCCTGGTCGGCCTCGGCATCGGCCTGGCCTTCGCGTCGATGGCCAACCTGATCGTCGCCAGCGTGCCCGCCAGCCAGACCGGCGTGGCGACCGGCATGAACGCCAACATCCGCACCATCGGCGGCGCGATCGGCGCCGCAGTGGTCAGCGGCGTGATCACCGCCAACCCGCAGGCCAACGGCCTGCCCCGGGAAGCCGGCTTCACGATGGGGTTTCTCGTCCTCACGGCGATCGCCCTGGCCGCCGCGCTCGCGGCCCTCGCCGTCCCGTCCGCCCGGCGGGCGTCGGCCGGTCGCCGGCCGTCCGCCGCGACGATCGTCGAGTCGGAGCTAGCCGGCGAGTTCGCCACCATGCCGGCAACCCGCTGAGGGAACGTGTCGCAGCCCGGGCGGTTCGCCGCCCGGGCTGCGGCGCATTCCGGAGTACGCTGGCCGCTCCCTGTCCGTCGTTCCTCAGGATGCGCCCATGTCCGAGTTGCTGACCGCCGACCGCATCGACGAGATCGGCGCCCTCGGCCTCAAGAGCCCCGACCCGGCCGCGTTCGTCGCCGAGCTGGTGGGCGCCGTCGACGAGGGGCGGGTCGAAGACCCCGCCGACACCGGCTACGCCCTGCTGGTCGCCGCGGACATCCTGGAACAGGCCGGTGACCTGGCCGACGCGCTCGCCCTGGCCACCCGCGCCATCGCCGAGCAGCCGGACGACAACGCGTACGCCCGAGCGGTGCGCGGCGGTCTGCTGCTGCGCCTCGACCGCTCGGACGACGGCATGGCCGAGCTGACCGCCCTGCGTCCGCTGCTGGAGACCGACCCCGCGGCCACGTACCTGATCGACGAGCTGGCCGAGTCCGGCCACACCGACACGGCGTTGGAGTGGCTCACCGGGGCACTGGACGCCATCCTGGAGCGGACCCGCGCCCAGCAGCACGAATCCGAGGACGCCCAGGACGAGGCCGCGGCCATGATCTACGGCCTGGCCCAGCGGCGGCACAACCTGCGCGAGGAGATGGGCCTACCCCACGACGAGTTCGACGACCTCGCCGACCGGCTGCGCGCCGCCAGCACCCACGCGCTCGACGCCGTCGACGACGGCCCGGCGACGCTGCTGTTCTGGCCGAAGGCGGAGTTCGACGCGCTGCTGCTGCGGTGGCCAGCTCTCGTCGACAGCTACCCCGTCACCTGGGACGAGCACCGCGCCCAGTCCGAACGCGCCCTCGTCGACGCCTCCGGAATGGGCGGCGTCGACCTGGGCGTGGTCGTCGGTACGGTCGCCGACCTGGCGGCCTTCGTCGAACGCACCGGCAGCGACCCCACCAGCGAGGAGACCCTCGACGAGTACGCCGACAGCCTCGACGAGTCGGGCGTGACAGCCTGGCCGCCCGGCCGCAACGACACCTGCTGGTGCGGGTCCGGCGCCAAGTACAAGAAGTGCTGTCTGCCGCGCTCGCGCGCCTGATCGTTCCCCGCCGGCCTGGTCCCACGGCCCCGGGAAGCCATATCCCTTGGGAGCCTGATGCCTGTGAGTCATCACGATGACTCACAGGCATCACGTTCGACCACAACCGCCGGCACCCTCCTCAGCCCCGGCCACCGCGTAAGCCCCGCGTATGATCGACACCCCACTCGACCGTTCGACTCGACGATGAAGGCGATGGCGTGACCACACACGAGCAGGACGAGACGGTCGAGGACAGTCCGGTCGGCTGGGTCGCCAGCCACATCCGGCGCTACGTGCGGACCGACGGCGCGGACGGGGGCACCTTCCACGGCGTACCCTCGCTGCTGCTCACCACCCGCGGACGCCGATCGGGCCAGCTGCGCCGCACGGCCCTCATGTACGGCCGCGACGGCGACAACTACCTGCTGGTGGCGTCCAACGGCGGCGCGGCCAAACACCCCGCCTGGTACCTCAACCTGAGCGCCGACCCGGCGGTCGAGATCCAGGTCGGCGCGGAGCGGATCGTCGGGCGGGCCCGGACCGCGACCGGCGAGGAGCGTGTCCGGCTGTGGCCGGTCATGACGAAGGTCTTCCCGACGTACGCCCGCTACGCAAAGGAGACCGACCGCGAGATCCCGGTCGTCGTCATCGAACGCGAACCCGCCATCGATTGATAACTACCTGGACTTCAACAACACGGTCCGCGTCCGCTGAGCCGTCGAGCGCTCTAGCCAGGAAAGCGGATGACCGGAAGGTCGCCGCCATCGCCGTACGCCTTACCCTCGCTGGTCAGCACCGAGGCGTCGTGCTCAAGAACCGCTATCACGGCCGCGGCGAGGTCAACCCGACCGGTGACGACGCGCCAGTACGCCAACTCCTGCCAGTCCTCACCCCAGGTCGGCAGCACCGCGCAGGCGGGACGTTCGAGCAGTCGGTGCAGCATCGCTCGATCGCCCGGATCGTCCACAACAGCCAGCACCTCGGCCGCGACAACGGCCGGCACACCGAAACGGACCCCGTCGTGGGCCACCTCGTGGATGGGTTCGGCGACATCCATGGAACCGGCCACGTAGGCGAGCAGCGCTGAGCGGTCCAGTATCAGCCGGACCGACGGCGCGTCGGGAGTCGTCATGCCGCCGGAGCCTGGCTGCCGGAGCCGTCGAGCATTTCCGCTGCCGCACGGCGGGAACGGTCCCGCAACGCGGCACGTCGACCAGGCGACCATTCCTGCTCGACCTGCGCGCGCTGAGCCCTGGCGCGAGCCTGCCCCGCCGCCGTCACGGTCATGCCCCGGCGGGCCAACTCGGCGTCGAGATCCTCGGCACGCATCCGTGCCCGGATCGTGTCGACTACGTACGCGCTGGCGTTGGGCTCACGCTCCAAGCGCTCCGCCACGTCCTGCGGAAGCGAGAACGACTTCTTGCTCACCGATCCGGTCATACCAGAGAGCCTATCGGATCGCACCACCGATCCGACGCGACACGCGGAGTCACCTCCCCTCAGGTGTCCTTGGGCTGGGCGGCACGGGATGACAAGGCGTCCGCGATGGCGGCGAATTCGCGCAGCGCCGCCTCCAGGTCCTCGACGATCTCCTGCGCGATGACTTCCGGCGGCAGCAGCGCGTCGGCGTCCTCCAGGGAGGCGTCCTTGAGCCAAGTGATGTCGAGGTTCACCTTGTCTCGGGCGATCAGCTCCTCGTAGGAGAAGGGCCGGAACCGTTCGGTCTCCACCCGCTCGGCGCGGTCCTTGCCCGGCAGGTAGCAGTCGACGAAATCCTGGAGGTGTTCGCGACGCAGCGGGTTCTGCTTGAGCGTGAAGTGCTGGTTGGTGCGGAAGTCGTACACCCAGAGTTTTTGGGTCCACGGCTCCTCGCGGGCGCGCTTGCGCTCGAAGAAGAGCACGTTGGCCTTCACCCCACCGGCATAGAAGATGCCGGTGGGCAGGCGCAGCATGGTGTGCAGGTCGTACTGCTTGAGCAGCCGGCGGCGGATCGTCTCCCCCGCGCCGCCCTCGAAGAGCACGTTGTCCGGCAGGACGACCGCGGCCCGGCCGTCGATCTCCAGCAGCGAGGCGATGTGCTGGACGAAGTTGAGCTGCTTGTTGGCGGTGGTGGCCCAAAAGTCGTTCCGCTCGATCTCCCGCTCCTCGCGGGTGGAGCGGCCGTCTTCGCCGACCATCCGGATTGAGGAGCTGCGGCCGAACGGCGGGTTCGCGAGGACCAGGCTGTAGCGGCGGTCCGGCTCCTTGCCGAGCGCGTCCCTGATCGCGATCAGGGAGTCACCGCTGGGCGTGCCGATGCCGTGCAGCAGCATGTTCATTGCGGCCAGCCGGGCAGTGCCGTCGACCAGCTCAGTGCCGGTGATCGCACCGTTGGCGAGGCGGCGTCGCTGATCCGGGGTCAGGTCACTGCCGTGGTGCCGCTGAATGTGGTCGAACGCGGCGAGCAGGAAGCCGCCCGTGCCGCAGGCCGGGTCGGTGATGGTGTCATCGGGGTTGGGCTGCATGCAATCGACCATCGCGGCGGTCAACGCTCGCGGGGTGAAGTACTGGCCGGCACCGGACTTGGCGTCTTCGGCACCCTTGGCGAGCAGCTCCTCATAGGCGTCACCCTTGACGTCGACGCCGGCCTGCGACCACTGCTCCTTGTCAATCAGGTCGACGATCAGCCGCTTGAGCTTTGCCGGATCCTGGATCTTGTTCTGCGCCTTACGGAAGATCGTGCCCAGGGTGCCGCCCTCCCGGGCCAGGCCGGTGAGGATGTGCCGGTACTGCACCTCCAGGGCATCACCCTCGGCGTTGAGCAGCGTCTGCCAGCTCAGCTCGTCGGGCACGATCTGCTCAGGTCGAATCGACCGATTGGCCCGCTCGTCGGCCATCTTGAGGAAGAGCAGGAACGTCAACTGCTCGACGTAGTCGATGGTCGAGACGCCGTCGTCGCGCAGCACGTCGCAGTAGTTCCACAGCTTCTGCACCAACCGGCGCGAATCCACAGTGCTCACAGCGGCAGTGCCTCCTGCTGGTAGTTGTCGCCGGTCACCCTGGTCAGCGGAGCCGCCAGCTCTTCTTGTGCACGCCGGGACCGCGCCTGCTGCTTCGGCAAGGCGGCTGCCCGTTTGGCTGCGATTCGGACCAACAGTTCCGACGCCGGCTCATCGTTCGGATCCTGCTCCACAAGCCGACCTGCAGAAGCATCAGAGAGCAATCGCCTACGCAGTCTCGCGGATCTGATCATCGCTGACTTGGCGCTGACTACAGCCGCCTCCAGATGACTACGCAATTGCTCCGCCTCCTTGACAAGTGACGCCTGCAGGGGCAGCGGCGGCAATGGGATCCGTATCGCTCTAATTTTGGCGGTGTTCAAGGTGTGAAGCCCGCTCGTGGAACTCGCAACCTGCCGAAGCTGCCGAATAACGACTGGCGAATTCCAAACAAGTTCAAGGAAGGCAGGGTCAAGCGTTGTCGAGGGCCTGACTCTAATCAAGTGGTTTTGATGAACACAATCAACAACTTCGCCGCGCCAACGCGCAGCCCGACCGATCTGCTCAAAGCTTCCGTTCCCCTCGACCACCAACAGATCTCCATCAGAAAGAGAATACCTCTCGAGTTCACCCTCGAAAAGTTCCGTTTCTTGAATTTCTGAGAGGTTGAGAGTCCCGCGCAGGACGTTGGCGACTCGAAGGAAGGGGAACTTATTGAGCACCGGTCGACGTTTGGGCTGCTTCTGGATACCGCCCTGAACTAGGGCATGTTCTCCGATGCTCACAACTGGCCAGGTGGACGATCCAGGCATTAAAGATCCGTCCGCTACCGCCTCAAGCAACGACTTGTCCAGATGCCGGGCCAGCACCTCCGCTCGACCCGCAGCCACGCTCGCCCTTGCCACCCCAGCCAAGCCTTCGTCAAGCGAGGCCACGATGCGGAGTTGCTCAGCGAGTGGGGGAACGAACAGTTTCACTTTTGCGAGATTTCCCCGTGAAATTCGTTTCCGAGTGGTACCTGATTGGAATTCGAGAATCTGCCCGCGCACTTGCGGTGAGTTAAGTGCCCACATCAACCATTGGTGGTCAATAGTTGTAGCCCGAATAATGCAAACGTCCACGACTGTCACTGCCGGCCTGCCCGTGCCCGGATAGATGCATGCCCGCCCAAGCGGATCTGGCATCCGCGCAATCAGCACGTCACCAGGTGCCAGGAAGGTACACCTGAGTTCTGTGGCCTTCGACTGGGTGAGTGATCGGTTACTCCGATCACGGAACTCCCCCTCACCGACATCCGCGAGTTGAACAAGGCGCACCTCGCCGTCAGGGTCTTGATCCTTACTCTCGACCCAGTCGCCGTCGACGAAGACGCCATCGGGGTCTACCAGTTCGGCAAGAGTTGCAACGGCCCAACCGGGGGGCAAGTCGGTCACGCGCACAGCTCCTGGTTCAGTTCGTTGAGCAGCGGCTCGGCGCGCTTGCCGAACACGCCCGCGAACCCGTCGATGCCGCCGCGCTCGCTGAATGGTGCCCCCTCCAGGTCGTCTGGGGTGATCTCCACGCTGACCGCTATCACGTCCTTGATCCTCTCCAGCCACCACGCCTGATCGGCAGTGAACGTAGCGCCCGCCTGTTCCTGCTGGAGCAGCCACCCACGGAAGCGCTCCTCGACGAGACTGCGGTACGGGCGCAGCTCCTGATCGAGCCCCAACTCATACCGGATGAGGCTGACAAGATCGGTCACTCCCCTGCTGCCGGGTGCCTCCGCGGTGCGGCCGAGCAGCACGTAGGACTTCCACAGCGACTCCGGCGTCCACGCCTGCGGCGGCCGAGCAATCCGCTTCGCGAGTTCGTTGAGCTGGTCGTAGCCCACCCGACCCCGCCCCTCGAAGAAGACCTGCAACGCGGTGATCTCGTCGCGGTGCTCCTCCAGATAGTCGTGCCAACTCTTCACGGTGACCTGGGCGCGTTCCTCGGGCGGCACGCCGGCTGCCGAGATCAGCTTGTCGGCGTTCACCTCGTCGATGGTGATGTCGTGCGCCCGCCTGATCTCCAGGATGCGTTCGCGCAGCGCCGGGTTCGCGGCGAGCGGGCGCAGCGCGCCGGCCAACAGGTCGCGTACGGCGTCTGGGCCAGCTTCCTTGGCCGGATTGAGCTGTTCGGGGGCGACCGCGTCGACCAGGCCCCGCACGATGCCGGTCAGCGGCTGGTCGGCAAGGTCGGCCAGTTCGGCGCGCTCGTCGTCGGTCAGCTGCTGCTCCAGCCTGGCCAGCCGGGCGGCGAGCGTGGCCACCTCGTCGGAGTCGGCGGTCAACGTGCCGGCCTTTTTGAGCAGGTCGCGCAGCGAGATCTGCCGTTCGGTGTGTCGTTGCAGGGGCACGGCCTCGTCCAGGTCGGCTTCGGTGACGCCGACTGCATCTACGATGACGAACCGGTCCTTGACCTCGGCGTCGGGCGTGACGGCCTGGAACTCCGCCGCGTCGATGGTGCGGGCGCCACGGCCCTTCATCTGCTCGAAGTACGTGGCGCTGCGCACCGGCCGCAGGAAGAACACACACTCCAGAGGCCGGACGTCGGTGCCGGTAGCGATCATGTCGACGGTCACCGCGATCCGCAGCTCGGGGCTGTTGCGGAACGCCTGGATGAGGGTGTCCGGGTTGTCGCCACCTTTGCGGGAGGCGTAGGTGATCTTCGCGGCGAAGTCGTTGCCCCGCCCGAAGACGACCCGGACCATCTGCACGATCTCTTCGGCGTGGTTGTCGTCCCGCGCGAAGATCAGCGTCTTCGGCACGGTCGACCGACCGGGGAAGATCTCGGTGAAGAGCTTTTCCCGGAACGTCTCGAGCACCAGTTTGAGCTGCCCCTTCGAGATGACCGACCGGCCGACTTGGCTGCCGCCGTACGTAAAGTCGTCTTCCAGCTCCTGGTAGCGCTCGGCCCGGGTGCGGCGGTCTCGCAGCGGCACGACGGTGCCGGCCTCGATGTCAGCGCCCTTCTCGGTGATCTCCGTCTTGATCCGGTACACGTCGAAGCTGACGTTCACGCCGTCGGCGACCGCCTGCTCGTAGGTGTACTCGGAGACCAGGTTCTGCTGAAAGAAGCCCAGCGTCTGCTTGACAGGCGTGGCCGTCAGCCCGACCACGAACGCGTCGAAGTACTCGATGACGGCCCGCCACTTGCCATAGATCGAGCGGTGGCACTCGTCGACCACAATCAGGTCGAACGTCTCCGGCGGAAGGTGCCGGTTGTAGGCAACTTCGGCCGGCTGGTCCAACTCGTAATCGTCGTACGCGCGGTCGTCGAGATCCACGTCCGGCAAGTCGTCGCCGCGCAGCGCGCCGTGGAGGCGCTGGATCGTGGAGATGACCACGTTCGAGGAGTCGAGCATCCCGGCACCGGAAAGCCGGTCGACGTTGTACAGCTCGGTGAACTTCCGCCCGTCGTCCGGGGTCTGGTAGCCCGCGTACTCCCGCAGGGTCTGCTTGCCGAGGTTGTTGCGGTCGACCAGGAACAGGATCCGCGCGGCGCGGGCGTGCTTCAGCAGCCGGTAGCTACTGGTGACCGCCGTGAACGTCTTGCCAGCGCCGGTGGCCATCTGGATCAGCGACCGCGGGCGGTCCTCGGCGAGTGAGCGTTCCAGCCCGTCGATAGCGTCCACCTGGGCGGGCCGCAGGCCGAGCCGGTCCAGCGCCGGCATCCGCCGCAGCCGGGCCCGCAACGTCGGCGCCGACCGGTCGTCGTCGGCCTCCCGCATCCACCGCGCGAACGTCTCGGGCCGATGGAAGGCAAAGACCTCGCGGGTACGCGGGAACGGGTCGAGCCGGTTGACGAAGGCGGTCTCGGTGCCCGTGGCGACGTAGCCGAAGGGCAGCGGATCGTCCCGGCGCCATGCGGCGAGCTTCTGCTCGGCGGTGAGCCCATTAAGGTAGCGGTCGAGCTGCGCCTCGACCCCGCGCGGCGCGGTCCCCTCCCGTTTGGCTTCGATCACGCCGATCAGCCGCTGGTTGACGTAGAGCAGGTAGTCGGCCCGGCCGGTCGCCAGGGTCACCTCCCGCACGGCGATGCCGGTGCCGGCCCAGAGGTTGATCTGGCTCTCGTCCTGGACGACCCAGCCGGCCGCGCGCAACTGCCGGTCGATCTCGACTCGGGTCTGGATCTCGTTGAGCGGTTCGTGGGAGGCACGACGGGCGCGGGCGATGAACTCCTCGCGTCGAGCGGCCGAGACCTTGGCCGTCGCCTTGCTGTCCAACGCAGCCTGCTCGGCCTCGGCCGCTGACTTGAGGCTCGCTACCAGCGCAGCGGCCTGATCGCGGCGAGCGTCGGCATCGCGAACGGCGCGATCCGCGGCGACCATCGCATCCGCCTGGGCCTGCGCCAGCGACGCCTTGCCTTCGAGCAAGAGCTTGGTCTGCGCCAGCTCGTCCTTGTAGCGCTGGATCTCGGCCTGGAGCCCGTCGGCATTGCTCTGCGACACCTGCTGAGGCGGCGGGGACGGTGGCACGAAGCCGAGCGGGGTGCGGTCGCCCGTCAGCGCCCTGTGAAACCAGACCCCAAGCTCGAAGCAGGTCCGCAGCATGTCCAGCGCCGCACGCACCTCACCCAGGTGATCGTGTACGGCCTTGTTGCCCTGATCCCGGAGACGGTCGAAGGCGTGGTAGGTCTCCGCCACGAGCGTGCCATCGCCATACAGGGCCTGAACCCGGTGGTAGAAGTCGTTCTTCTGCGGCTTCGCACCGGTGCGCCTGACGAGATCCTTGGCCATCTCGTCGCCGAAGGCGCGGATCTTGAACATCGCGGCCTGGGCATCGACATAGACGAGCAGCTCAGCGCCCGCGCCGTACCAAACCAGTAGCGAATGTTCCTTGAGGAACCCGAAGTTGGCAGACTGCTCTGCCAGACGTCGTACCTGTCGAGGATCCACGACACTCCACGTGGCTAGCCTGCGGTGAACACGTCAGGATAGGGACGATCACCGCTTTGCACAGCCCGCACCACGCGCGGTGACAGCTTTCCGACAGCAGCAACAACCCTTCTCGAACATACGTTCTACCGCCTGGTTCGCCACGGCAGATAGGATCGAAGTCGACTCGACACCAGCCCAGAGTCAGCGAAATCTCCGGCCGATCGCTAGTCTCGAAGCCAGGCCAGGGCAGGGGGTGTTACCAGATGGCTACCGCTCACGATGTCGCAGCGGCAGTGCTCAGCAAACTCGGCAGTGTCACCGCGATGAAGCTGGAAAAGCTCGTGTACTACTGCCAGGGGTGGCATCTGGCACGCGAGGGAGCCTTGTTGTTCCCCGAGCCGATCGAAGCTTGGCGGGAGGGCCCCGTCGTCCCACCCCTCTACCGTCACCACCGTAGGCAGCTCACCGTGTCCGAGTGGCCACACGGGGAGGCCTCACACCTGACGCCAGATCAACACAGGACCGTCCAGTGGGTCACTGATGAGTACGGCAAGTTCTCGGCAAGCGAGCTGTCCCTCATGACGCACAACGAGCTGCCCTGGAGAGCCGCCCGAGGTGCGCTCCCCGAGTCAGCCAGCTCATCGGCAAGGATAAGCACCGACCTCATGCGGACGTACTATGCGCGGCAGATCGCGAATACGGAGACTGCTGTCGGTCTAGCCACTGCGAACGCCGCCCTGGAAGGCAAAGAGTTCGACCAGGACTGGCAGGACAAGCTCCGCGATGTGGCATCGGGTCTGATCAGCGCGGACGAGCTGGTCTCTCAAGAGATTGCTCGCCTCAAGGGTGCATGATCCGTACTGTTGGCCAGGGATCGCCTGCCTCAAGAACAAGTTAGGAATCACGGATCCCGACATCCTTCGGGAGGCGGAGTTCCGCTTGACCTCGATTCGTGAGGTTCAAGCATCCCGAATGATGATCCCGGGCAGCTATGGCCTTGACCACCTACAGGCGTTCCATCGGAAGCTGTTCGGCGATCTTTACGACTGGGCCGGGCAGACCAGGACCGTCGACATCAGTAAGCCAGGAGCACGCTTCTGTCACTGGCGATACATCGACGACCAAGTGAGCACGATCCTTAGCGGGCTCAGCAAGGACGGCTTTCTTCTTGGCCTGAAGCACGAAGCGTTCGTCGAGACACTCGCTCACTACTACGGCGAGTTGAACGTCTGTCACCCCTTCCGTGAGGGCAACGGCCGAACGGTCCGATCGTTCCTCCGGCAACTCGGCGCCGCCGCGGGCTTTTTGCTTGACTGGTCGGAGCTGAACGAAGCTGACAACATCGCAGCGTGCCACGAACACCTGGCCACCACAGACAAGAGCATGCTTGTGACGGTCCTGCGTCCGGTCGTCCGCCGGTTGAGTTGACGCCGCCGGTGGTAGAAGGCGCTCTTCTGCGGCCTCGCGCCGATCTGAAAGCTCATCCCGAAGCGAAGGGACGCGAGGTCCGTACCTCAGCCGCAGGTGAGTTCATGACCTGCATCCGGAAAGGCGGGATTGCCTGTCTGTGTCGCAGTGACTTTCCGCGCAACCGCCCGCAGGCTGTCCCCGGTCAAGCCCTCCGGGCCCGTCAACACATTCACGGCCACACCGGGTGCGACCAGCCAAAACGCCTCGACGGCACCGATCAGCCCAGGGCCCTCGACGTGCTGGAAATCGCTGAAGGCCCAGTCGTCGAGATCGTGCTCGTGATACTCGGCCAGGAAGTCGCGTAGCTCGGCGAGGGCGCCCAGCCGATCGCCTCGGAGCACGTGCACCCGCAGGTCCACTTGGTCGCCCTCCTCGACCTGGCGTTCCCAGACGCGGGTGGCGAAACTGACGTCCTCCCACTCGGAGGCGAAGTCCGAAACCAGGTCACCAACGTCCGGCGGTAGATAGCCGATGCGGAAACCGTCCAGCTCGCCGCCGTCCCGGACTACCGGGTGTGGCACGCCGGTCACCCCGCCGACTCCATGGCGGTCCAGATCTCGTCGAGGTAGTTCCACCAGCGCTGGTCATTGAGTCGGAAGCTAGTGAGCAAGAAGCCACCGACCACGAAGGTGTTACCCACGACATCAGCGCGGTCGGTCGAACTGGCGGCGATATCACCGCTGGCCGCTGCCGCCAGCAGCCTGCCCAAGTCCTCACGAGGACCGAGATTTACCCAGGAGGACTCGCTGGCAACGATTTTGTCGGCCAGTCCCAGTAGCTCGGCTTCGGCCGCACCATTGCGGAACACGTCTTTGACAATGAAGCCGACGACGAAAACCGAGTAGCGAAAGGCCGTCTCGGCTTCGCGCTCGTCGAGTCCGGCGAGCGCTGCCACAAGGCGATCACCATCCTTCGCAATGACGGCTCGGTAAGCCTCCCGCACCGCCTCCTCCACGCGTCCGTCAACCCGCATTGCTGTCCCTCCGTCTCTGGCGCCTGTCCCACCATGTCGTAACCGTGTCAACAGTGGAGCCGAGTATCACGAGTCCAACACCCACGATCTTGTTCGGTGCCACCAAGACACCAAGCACGCCGCTGGTCAACCCAACCCCCTGCGGTGAATAGGCGACAAGAGCGTCCACGCGGCGCTCCCATCGGGGCGCTTCCGATTCCCGCTCGCGTGGTTGAAGAGCCTCAGGCGCAGGGCGAGCTGGCCGATCAACCGCCGGCTCGCGCGGTGGAACCGCAGGTCGCACGGGTGGATGGCGGGTTGTGCTACCACCACCCGTGGTCAGTTTCCCAGCGCTCGAACCTTGGCGATCGTCTCCTGCACGTGCTGCTTGGCAGGGTCGCCACCCTGGGACGCCTGCGCGAGCGCCTGACGGTACGAATCGATCATGCCGACCAGCGGACCGGCGGCTACACCCTCCAGCGCACCGGCGACGAGTGCCCGCGCCTCGGCCGCGTCCTGTGCTGCCGCTGCGGTCTTGGCCTTCGCCTCGTCCAGCTTCTGCGACGCCGCCGCCAACCTCGCGATGATCTGTGCTGCGCTCACGCGCACCTCCCCGTGATGGACCATCGCCTCCGCCATCGCACCGGCAGAGACCACATGGGAGCGTACGAGATTCGCGCACCCAGCGCGACCGCGTGATCGCTCCCGGCACCAGGTTCGCTACTCCAGGAACGCGCCGCTGGGCCGATCTTGCAGCTTCGGCCGCCGAGAGGCGTGGAATGCGGATTGGCCCTAGCTACTCAACGCTCCGCGACGTACACGCCCACGCCGGGCACACCAACCACGAGTCCTTCAGCCTTCAGGGTGAGCATCGCATTGCGCACGACGATCGCGGAGACGCCGTGAATCTGACAGAGCTGCGTGGTCGAGGGCAGCTTGTCGCCGGGCGACAACTCGCCCGAGGCGATCTGCTTGCGGATGTGCTCGGCAAGCTCAACCCACTTGGGGCTTGGTGGCATGGCGGTACTCCCTGGTCAGCACCGCCATTCGACCACTCTTCACCTTGTTATCGCAAGTGATAGCTTGACTGCGATAGCTTGTTATCCTAGGCTCCGAACTGAGCGAGTTCCCTGGTCAGCACCCGAGGAGCTGGCTCGTTCCCACCGCGCAGGAAGCGCCCGGTCGGTCGGTCCCCCCGTTCGGCCGGGCGTGCCGGGGCGTGCCCGCACGCCGCCCCGACGCAAGAGCCGTGAGCAGCTAGGACGACGCGACGGGAGCCCTGGATGCCCGATCGACCTGACGAATCCCCCACCGATCCACCAGCCCCAGCCCCAGCCCCAGCCCCAGCCCCAGCCGAGCAACGCCACCGCCTTATGTCCGATCAGGACGTCGAGGACGCCGACGATGTTCTCTTCGCCCATCCGCCCCGCGTGGTGCGTCGCTGGCTCTGCGAGTGCGGCGTCGACTACCCCTGTGCCGAGGTTCGCTTCGCTCTCCTGGTCAAATCCAATGCCGAGGCGGACGAATGAGCACCGACAGTCTGGACGATCTACGTGCCGCCTGGCTGGCGACCATCTCCGCTGCCGACCGGGCCGGTGCGCAGTTGCACGGGACAGGTCCACCCGGCCGGCGGCTGCCCTGGCAGGACGCGGTCACGGAGTGCTGGCGGGCGTTGAGCCTGGTCTACGCCGGCTTGGCCGCCGATCGGCAGTCACCGGGAGGCTCGGTCGGGGACCTGCTCGTCGGTCTGCACGCTGCTCGGATCGACGCGGACCGGGCCGCCGCGCTGGCTGCCCGTGTCCGTTGGCGGTTGATCGCGACCGAGGACCGGCTGCGGCGTACCCGGAAGGTGGCGGACGTGGTCGCGGCCCGGCACTTCGCGGCGGCGATCACCCGGTTGGACCTGGTCGTCGCCCGGCTCGCGGTCGGCGGCTGCCGGATCGAGCGTTCGGTGGCGGCACTGACGGGCCACTCAATGGCAGCACCTGCCTGCCATTCGGTGGCAGCACCGGACGGAGAGCCCGCAGCACCGCCCCGGCCCGCCGACCACGACAACGACAACGACGCCGACCACGACAGGGCCAGCGGCGCCGACAGGGCCAGCGACGCCGGCAGTGCCGAAGTGATCGCCCGCGGTTGCCGGGCGGCGAGCGCGCTGGTTACCAGGCGGCATCGACTGACCAGGCAACGCGCACACCGGAGGGCATTCACGATGATCAAGGAGCGACGATGGTGACCGATCCGCACGCGGCGCTGCGCGGCCTGCTGACCGGGCGGCTGCGCGGCCACGAGCGCCGGCTGGGCCGGTTCGCCGAGTCGGACTGGCTGCGGTACGCGGATCTGCTCGCCGGTGCGCTGTTGGTGGCGGTACGGCGGCGGTTCGTCGCGGGGCAGGATCGCGCGCCGGTGATCCGGTTCGTGGCGTCCGCTCGGGAACGCTACGACGCGACCGGGCGCGACGTTGACCCGGTGCTGGCCGAGGCGCTGGTGTGGGCGGCGCTCGGTGAGCGTCCGCCCGTGCCCCACAACGTGGCGGCGATCGTCGCGCGGACGGTGCTGCTGCTCGGCCTGCTCGAAGACGAAGGTCTCACCGACCGCGAACTCGACGAAATTCTGGTGGCCGCCGCACACACCGCCGACGACTCGGCGCACGGCGCGGATCCCCAGCAGGTAGGCGCACCACTCGAGTCCGACCGACGCTGAGCCAGCCTAAGATCGACACGAGGTTGCTGAAGTCGGGGTATCCCGCTGGCACGGATACCCCGACTTCCGTGAAACCGAGTGGATCATGCCCGTCGGGGAGCTCGGCCCGCCCGGCGGCGCGCTACGGGGACGGCGGGCCGTTCTGGGCCCGGGTGATCAGATCGTGCAGCGGCTTGGTGCCGCTGCCGACCATCACACCGGTCACTACGGCATCGACCCAGACTGCCACTCCGTTCCAGTCGCCGCCGGCGACCGCGTGCAGCACGTAGAACCCGCCGGCGCTGGACGCCACGGTGGCCAACCCGCTGGCGAGACCCCACGCGACGATGGTGCGGATCGCCTTCGCCCGCGCGACCTTGGCGGTGGCCACGGCGACCGCCGCGCGGTCAGACTCGGTGGGGCCGTCGACCCGGCTGGTCACGTCGGCCACCGTTCGGGACAGCGCGGCCTCGGCGGCGCGTCCGGGCAGCCACCGCGAGAACGGTTCCAGGATCCGCTCGACCGCTGCGGCGAAGACCAACAGGGTGAGGAAGACACCGGTGGTGTCCTCGGGCTGGATCTTCGCCGCGGAGGCGCCGCTGCGCCAGATCAGCCAACCCCCGACCGCGCCGACGGCGATCAGCCCGAAGCCGGCGACCACCACGCTCGGACCGGCCTGCTGTAATGCCGCGACGACCGACAGCCCTGACTCCTGTTCGGAGCGAGGCGTCGCCGCATCGGCGTTGACCGGCGACGAAACGGCAAGCCCGCCCCCTGCCCGCATCGGCTCAACCTGGGTGGACGTGTGTCCCTGCAATTCCCTGACCAACCTTTCGACCGACCTACCGCTCAGGAGACGCCGAGGTGTGACGATCCGGAGCCCCGGCGAGCGGATTGCGTACCGACAGCGCTCGGGGCGCGAGACTACGGCACCGAGGCGAACACAATGGATGGCGGCATCTCCTGCGTCCAGGTGGCCGGAGAGACCGAGGCGCTCCCGGCAATGTGGCACGGAGTGGAGTGGTCGGGTGCAGGCCACCACGGCAGGTTTGGGGGCAATGCCCGAGCACGAAACCTCATAGACTCGTTGGTCGGAAAAGGAGTGGTACCGACCTCCTCAACCATTTGACAGGGGCCGGCCAGGTGGCTGAGGGAGTGATGCGGGTTGACGTCTCGGCAGACAGGCACAGACACGGCCGGCCGTGGTCGCCGGGCCCATCTCATCGGGCTGTCCGGCGGTCTCCTCGGGATCCTCGCTCTCCTGCTCGTCGTCACCGTCGCGACCGGTGACGGGCAGAGCATCCTCAGCAGCCTCCAGTCATCGTCGTCGGCACCAGGCGCGCCCAGTCCGACCCCGGAATCTCGGGCACCCGCCGACCGGGCCTGCATCGCCAAGACCAAGGGCCAGGATGCGGTGGCGTACTTCCAACGGGACATCCCCGAGGGCCGGTGGGGAGAACCGCTGCGGGGCACCGCCTCGACGGCCAGTGAGCCGTACGTGCTGTGGCTCTTCGACGCTCAGTGTGAACCGCACCGGGCGATCGAGGTGCCGGCGCGAACCAGTCGCACGTTCAAGGCCCAGCTGGGTCAGGTCTGGTACTACGCCGAGGCGTCAGCGGGGCAGCCCGCCGACGGCTGTTCCTGCCGCGTCTTCAGCCCGTCGAACAGCGGCGCCGAGCAGAGGTTCAGCGACGCCGGCAGCATCACCTACCACCTGGACTAGCCAGTCGACGGCGGAGTGGATCACGCGGGAGGAGCCGTCGCAGCCGACCCGGCCAACCACACAGTCAGCGCAGGCCGCGGACCATCAGCAGGTAGGCGCAGTAGGCCATCGGCACCACCAGGAAACAGATCAGGAACCCGAGCGGCAGGTACCGCGGCGGGGTGCCGGCGACCATCGCGGGCCGCCCCCACCGGCCCAGCACCAGGTACCCGCCGAAGAACGCCACCGCCGGCAACCCCGCGCAGATCCACGCGCCGAGGGTGAACCCGTCCACCAGACCGACCCCGGAGGCGAGCACCAGCATCAGCACGAGCACCCCGGCCGCCGCGCCGCACCCGGCGTAGACGGCGACCGCCCGGGCCAGCGGCGACCACGTCGGCAGCAGCGCCGGCCGCTGGGCCAGCAACTCCGCCTGCTGCCCGTGCCGGTCGGCCTCGTCGGCCATCCGCCGGGCCAGCTCCAACTCCACCGCCGGGTCGGCCGCCGCCGCGCGCTGCGCGGGCACACCGCCGCCCGCCGGGCTCACCGCCGTCGGCAGCGCCAGCCGCGCCTCCCCCGCCGGCAGCTGGGGGTACGCCCCGACCCCCGCCCGCCCCGGCGCGCCGGCTGCGCCGACAGATTCCCCGTCCCCGGTTCCGGGTGCGGTAGGTGCGCCGGGAACGGAGGGCGAGCCGGAGCCGGGAGCCGAGGGCGACCCGGCGCCGGACGGTGGGCCGGGCCAGGCGGCGGTCTCACCCTGCGCCACTGGGCCTGAGTCGGGGGCAGCAGTAGTGGCAGGGGGTGGCTGGTCGACGCCGATGGCTCGGCCGAGCTGGTCGAGGCGCTGCCCCTGGGCGTTCAGCCGCTGCTGGAGGTAGTCGACGGCGGCGTGCAGGTCCCGGCGGCGGGCGGACTCGGCGGCGGCGTGCTGTTCCCCCGCACGGTGCTGGGCGGAGAGTTGTCGGGCCAGCGCGGCGAACTCCTCGAAGGACACTGTCACCGCTCCCCGTCCGGCTCGTGCCCGTCGCCGACGAACGGGACGATCAGCCGGGTGCGCTGGTCGTGCCGGTCGATGAGCAGCGCCCGGTCGGGGCGGGGCGTGTAGGCCAGGTCGTGCGCTCCGAGGTGCAGGGCCAGTTCGGCGCCGGGCACGTTGAGCGCGACCAGGCAGGCGACGTCGTCGCGGTTCTGGGTGCCGCCGAGGTCGTCGGCGAGCCGACGTAGCCCCCGCCACCAGCCGAGCAGGTGCACGCCCTGCCCGGGGCCCTGACGCAGGACGGTACGCAGGTCGTCCAGGCCGGAGCGGAACGTGCCGGGGTCGCTGGCCCCGAGGACGGGCGCGGCGGCGTCCATGCCGAACACCACCACGTATTCGCGGCCGGTGGGCTCGGCGGCCAGCGCGGCGATCCGGTCGCGCAGCCCGGCCGCGTCGAGGCGCCGCACCGGGTGGCTGGCGGCCCGCAGAATCGCCTCGGTGTCGTCGGCGACCGGGTCGGCGACGGTGACCAGGCAGGCCAGGTGGAAGCGGGCGTCGCCGGGGGTGTGCTGGCGGGCCAGGCTGAGCGTCGCGGCGCGCAGCACGTCCGCGCCGGTCGGTGCGGTGCCCACCACGGCGAGGTGCCGACCGGGGGTGGTGTCCATCAGGAACAGTGCTGTGGTGCCGTGCACGTCGACGGTTCGGCCGACCAGGGCCATCGGGCGTCGACCACCGGGGCGCAACCCGGCGAACGTCGGGTCGTCCTCGATCCGCGCGGCTTCGTACCCCTTGAAGACCGCAGGCGCCCGCGAGCCCGGCGGGCGGGCCTGCCACAGGTCGTGGCGCAGGGCGGCGAGGTCCGCCGCGGCGGCGTGCGCGTCGGGGAAGCGCAGCACTGTGTCGGCGCCGACCGCGCCGGCGGCGGTGTTGACCACGGCGGAGCCGACCGGCAGGGCCGCGGCGGCGTCGTTGAGCTGGTCGAGCACCCCACCGCCGCCGGGCAGCGCCACCCGCAACGCGAACTGCCCGAAGATCGCCTCGGCCCGCCCGTAGAGGGCTTCGATGCCGGTCATGCTCTGGCTGGCGAGCACCAGGTGGATGCCGTACGAGCGGCCCTTGCGGGCCAACTCCTCCAGCAGGTCGACGGATTCGCGGGCCAGCGCGTCGTTACCGGCGAGCAGCACGTGGAACTCGTCGATGACCGTCACGATGCGCGGCAGCGGATTGTCAGGGGGCAGGTCGGCGAGCTTGGTGACGCCGTGCCGTTTGAGTGCTGTGGCCCGGCGCTGCGCCTCCCGGCGCAGCTCGCGCAGCACGGCGAGACCGTACTCGCGGTCGGATTCGATGCCGACGGCGCGGGCGTGCGGCAGCCAGGACGGGTCCCGGCCGGTGGGCACGAACTCGGTGAAGCTCACGCCCTCCTTGAAGTCGAGCAGGTAGAGCTGCAACTCGGCCGGCGGGTAGCGGGCGGCCAGCCCGTAGAGGACGTCGAGGAGGAAGACGGTCTTGCCGGCGCCGGTGCGCCCGCCGACCAGCCAGTGCGGGGTGGCGTCGTCGAAGGCGAGCGTCAGCGCGGCGCCGAGGGCTGCGCCGCCGCCGGCCCGGCCGATCACCGTACGCAGGCCGTTGCCGGCGGACTCGGCCCAGCGCCGTTCGGGCAGCAGATCGGTGAAGGGCAGCGCGTCGGCGCGGCGGGTGACGGTGCCGAGGTGCTCGGCGAGCGCGCGTACCGAGGCGGGCGGCGGGTCGCCGTCGAGCAGGACGGGTGCGGCGAGCCCGCTGCCGTCGGCGCTGAACGGGGCGCCGGGTGGGTCGCCGACGTGCGCGTACCCCTGGCTGAGCCGCACCGCTGTGGTGCCGCCCAGCGGAGGCGCGGTCTCGCCGGGCAGCCGGGACGGGTGGCCGGCGAGCAGCACGCACACGGCGGCGGCCGGGCCGGCGTGGGTGAGCGCGGCGAGCCGGGCCAGCTCGCGCGGCGGTGGCGCGGCGGTGGCGACCACCACCAGCAGGCGGCGGGCGGCGGGCTGACCGTGCTGCGCCGCGCGGGCGTGCTGCTCGGCGGAGTCCAGCAGCGCGGCCACCTCGGCCTCGCCGGTGGCCGGCGGGTCGAGCACCCCGGCGTCGAGCAGTGGTCGCAGCGGGCCGAAGGTGGCGCCGAGCGCTGCGGTGTCGATGCCGGCGACGCGGACCTGACCGGGCGGCGCGGTGGCGACCAGCCGTAGCACCAGCGCCCGCAGCAGCCCGGCGACCTGCGGGTCCCGGGCGTCGGTGTCCACTGCGAGGTGGTGGCCGCCGCCCAGCGGAACCAGCACCGGAAAGGTGCCGTCCGCTGTGGACGCCTCGCCGATCCGCACCGCGGCCGGCTCGTCGGTCAGCGGCGTGACGCCCGGGGCGGGGGTGGCCAGGGCGCCGCCGACGCGGGCGAGGCGGGCCACCAGGTCGTCGGCGCCGAAAGGCGCGACGAAGGTCGGCGCCGCCCCCAGGACGCTGCGGGCACTGTCCAGATGCGCCCGAGCCGCCCGGTGGGAGTTGACCGCCTGCCCGTACGCCGACGCGAGCCTGCCCACCCTCTGCCCCCAACGCCACGGCCGCCTGGTCCCAGGAACCCTAACGGACACCGACGGCACCCGGACAGTCCTGCGAGGACGTGTCACGCCGGACCGGTCAGGCGGGGCCGCACGCCGCCGGGCCGGACGCGTCGGCCGCCCCGCAGCGGAACACCTCCACCGGCGCCCTCGCCACGTCGGGCACCTGCTCCACCCGCATCAGGGCCAGCCGCTTGTCGACCGGCTCCCCCGAGTCGGGCGTGAAGCGGATCAGCCCGGCCACTCCCGGGTAGCCCTGTCCGGCGTTCTGCCGGAGCACCTCCGCGTGCACGCCCACCGGGTTGACCGAATTCGGCTCCCAGCGTTGCCGGGGGTCGGCGTGGTGCAGCCGGGCGGCGAGGCTCTCCACCGCCCGGACCAGCATCATCGACGCGTCGTAGGCGAGGCTGACCCGCTCGCCGACCTGCTCCTCCGAGCCGGGCCGGCAGCGCGGCGGGTCGAGCAGGTCGTCGGCCTGGATCCAGGACAGGAAGCTGGCCCGTGCGTCGTCGCGCCGGTCCTGGGCGGCCCGCAGCGCCGCGCAGGTGGCCAGGGCCGCCTTGGAGACGTACGTGACGGGCAGGTTGCCGGGCGCGGCGGCGCGCAGCCCCGGGTTGGCCATGTACCGGTTGGCCGAGTCGTCGGCGACGAGGTGTCGGGGCGGGTTGCCGCCACACTCGCGCAGCGCCCGCAGGAAACCGTCGAACTCCGACCAACGGCCGGCGTAGAAGAGCATCCCGGTGTAGCCGCACTCGTCGACCAGCCGCTGCCCGTTGCGCCACTCGTCGAGGCGGGTGATCCGGGGGCCGAACTGTTGTCGGAGCCCGTCGACGAGGGTGCCCACGTAGAGATCCTCGGTGAGCGAGCTGCCCTCCAGTGTGGTGTAGAAGACGTGTGCCTCGTTGACCTTCAGCACCTGTTTGGCGTACGCGTCGACCAGCTTCACCTGGTCCTTGTTCGGGGCGGAGATCTGGAGGTAGAGGCGGGAGTTGGCGTCCATCTTGTCGGCGGAGAGGGTGGGCGCCAGCACCGGCAGCCCGACCTGGTTCAGCTCGCGCAGCGCGCGGGCGGTGCTGGTGCGGCTCTCCACCAGCCCGACCACCCCGAGCACCGTGGGGTCCTCCCGGGCCAGCTCGGCCAGCATCGCCACGGCCCGGTCAGCGTAGATCATCTGTTTACCGCCGTTGGCCACCACGATCCGCAGCAGCGCCGCGCCGTTGGCGCCGGCCGACTCCTTCAGCAGCGCGTACTGGGCGGTGGCCATGCCTTCCAGTTCCTCCCGCTCGGAGACGTACGACTCCTCGTCCGCGCGGGTCAGGTTGCCGGTGAGGGTGCCGAGGTAGACCAGTGTGAGGAAGGGCCGACGTCGGTCGCTGCGCTGCCAGACCTCCTCGGCGGCGCGGTTCTGGGCGAAGATGCGCCGCTGGACGGTCCGCAGCCCCTCCTGGCCGGGGTCGTTGTTGAACACCTGCGCGGCGCTGTCGCTGTAGCCGACACACTCGCCGCTCGCGGCCACCTCGACCGACACCTGGCCGGTGAGCGAGGGGTGACAGCCCGGCCCCCACCGGCTCGCCACCCACAGGCCGAGCGTCGCCACCAGCACCAGGCACAGCGCGGTCGGCAGGAAGCGCCGCGACCACCAGGGCGGGTCGGGCGCGGAGAACGGCCGCACACCGGCACGGGAGGGTGGGCCGGTGTCGGTGTCGTCGGGGCGCAGCGCCACGAGCCAGGCGGCCGGGCGGCGCAGGCGGCGCATCTCCGGCAACGCCTCAACCCACTCGTCGAACGCCTCGTCGGCCTCGGTCAACGGGTGCGGTTCGGGCAGTTCCGGCGGGGGCTGCACGCCGGACGCGATGATGAGCAGCGGGTCGTTGCGGCCGGTCTCGGTGCGGACGTCGCCGATCAGGCGGACCAGTTCACCGCCGACGTTGCCGGGGGCGACGTGATCGATCAGCAGCGCCGGATACGCGGTGCGCCGCCAGTCCGACGGACGCCACGGCCGACGCCGGTACGCCTGCCGCAGGTCCTCCAGGAACGCGTGCAGCAGCAGCTTGTTGACCTGGTCGGGTTGTTCCCCGTCGCGCCAGCCCGCGGTGAGGCGCTCGGCGAAGCCGAGGAAGGTGACCGACTGCCGGGGCGCCAGATACTGCTGACGCATGAACCAGTTGTAGTGCCGCCCGAGCACCGGCACCCGACCGGAGACGGCAGCCCGGAAGACCACCCCCGGCACCGCGCGACGGACCAGCCAGAGCAGCACCTGCGAGACGATGCTCACCGCGTCGCCGCCGGACGGCAACGCCTCCGGCGTGCGTGGGCCCTTGCGGTCACGCAGCCGGCGGACCAGGGCGGCGCGGCTGTCGTCGGCGTCGACGCCAGGGCTGAGGCTCTGCTGCATCAGCCAGTCGGCGAGCGGGTAGTGCCGGAAGCGCAGTCGGGCGGCGCCGAACGCCTCCAGGGAGAGCTGCCTGTGCAGTTCGCGCAGCAGCGCCGGCACGTCCCCGGCGCCGGGCGCCAGGTCGGCGTCGAGCACGGCGTGCGGGACCCGCCGCCGGGGGCCCTGGCCGAGGAACCGGCGCAGCGGCACCATCAGATCCGCTCTGTCGGAGCGGACCAGCCACAGCAGCGGCAGCCGGCGGTCGCCGCGGCGGGGTCGCCGCAGCAGCCGGGCGAGCAGCGCGAACAACTCCAAGCCGCCGGCCGGTAGCCGTTCCCGGCCCGCTGTGGACTGCCGTTGGCCGATCAATTCCCGCTTGGGCAACTCCGAGCGCCGCACGTGTCACCTCCGATCAACACAGTGTGACCTTGCGGTGCAAGGCGCGCCAGAGGGCGACGACCGCCGATGGGTGTGGCGGGCCGGCGACGTTCACAGTTGTCGATTAGGTTTGCCTGGCGAACACCCGATGGAGGGAGTCCACCCCGTGCGACGAGTCCTCACGGCGGCCACCACCGCCCTGACCCTCACCACCGCCGGCACCATGCTCGCCGGCACCCCCGGCCAGGCCGCCCCGACGGGCTGGGGCCGTCCGGTCGTCTCCGCCGCGCCGCAACCCGGCGCGCCCGGACTGGGCGACAGTTACTTCCCCGACTACGGCAACGGCGGCTACGACGTCGAGCACTACGACGTCCGGCTGCGCTACGAACCGGCCACCGACCTGCTCACCGGCACCACCACCATCCTCGCCACCGCCACCCAGGACCTCTCGACGTTCAATCTGGACTTCCTGCTCGACGTCGAGTCGGTGCGGGTCAACGGTTGGGCGGCGAGCACCAGCACGGCGGGGGCGCACGAGTTGGTGGTCACCCCGGCCCGCACTGTGACCCGGGGCCAGCAGATCACCATCGTCGTGCGCTACTCCGGTGTCCCGTCGGAGGCCCTGGTCAACGGTTACACCGGCTGGACGCGTACCGACGACGGCGCCCTCGCCGTCAACGAGCCCGAGTCGGCGTGGTGGTGGTTCCCGAGCAACGACCACCCACTGGACAAGGCCACCTACGACATCTCGGTGTCGGTGCCCACCGGCGTCGAGGTGATCAGCAACGGTGTGCAGCCGAGGCCGCCGCTGGCCGAGGCCGGCAACCGCACCCGGTGGATCTGGCGGACCACCTCTCCCACCGCCACCTACCTGGCCTTCATGGCCATCGGCCAGTACGACATCGTCACCGACACCACGCCGAGCGGCCAGCCGGTGATCAACGCTTACAGCACCTCGCTGGGCGCCCTCGGGCCGGCCGCGCGGGCCAGCATCGAGCGGACCGCCGAGATCGTCGACTGGGAGAGCGGGATCTTCGGCCCGTACCCGTTCGAGGCGCAGGGCGGCGTGGCCGGGCCGATCGACGGCATCGGCTTCGCCCTGGAGACGCAGACCCGACCGGTGTACGGGCCGGGCTTCTGGCGACGTGGCGCCAACACCTACGTGGTGACGCACGAGCTTGCCCACCAGTGGTTCGGCGACTCGGTCTCGGTGGCCGACTGGCGCAACATCTGGCTCAACGAGGGCTTCGCCTCGTACGCCGAGTGGCTCTGGTCGGAGGAGCAGGGCGAGGGCACCGCCCAGGAGGTCTTCGACTTCACCTACGCCAGCTACCCGGCTGACGACGAGTTCTGGCAGGTGCTGCCCGGTGACCCGGGTGCCGCTCGGGTCTTCGACAACGCCGTCTACGACCGGGGCGCGATGACCCTGCACCAGCTGCGGCTGGCCGTCGGCGACGACGCGTTCTTCGAGATCCTGCCGACCTGGACTGCCGAGCGCCGCTACGGCAACGGCACCATCGAGCAGTTCCAGGCGCTGGCCGAGCGGATCTCCGGGCTGGACCTGGACGACCTCTTCACCACCTGGCTGTTCACCGCCGGCCGACCCGATGTGGCCAGCGCCGCCCGTAAGGCCGCCCCGCCAACGGAGCCGAAGTCCTGGGCCAAGATCCGCGAGTCGCATGACCTGATGTCGCACTAGCCCCCACCCACCCGCGTCGATCATGGAGTTGTGGTGCCCCACATATCGGGCGAGGGCGCAGCTTCCGCCCACCACAACTTCATGATCGACCGGCGCGGGGCGGCGGGGCGCGCGGGGGCGGGGCTCCCGGAGCCGGACCCCGGACGCCCGCACCTCAGCGAGCGGCGAGGGCCTGCGCGGCCGGGCCCACCGGGGCCGGCAACGCACCAACACCGCCCAGATAGCCGTGGATGGCGGCGGCGACCGCCCGCCCCTCGGCGATGGCCCAGACGATCAACGAGGCGCCCCGGTGCATGTCACCGGCCACGAACACCCCGTCGGCGTCGGTCTGCCAGTCGTCGCGGGCGTCGATGGCGCCCCGAGGGTTGCGGGCCACGCCGAACTGGGCCAGCAGCGGCTGCTGCTCGGTGCCCTCGAAGCCGATCGCCAGCAGCACCAGATCGGCCGGCAGCTCCCGCTCGGAGCCCGGCACCACAGTGACGACCCGCCGGCCGTCGCGCTTCTCCACTGTCACCTCGGCGATCCGCACCGCCCGCACCTGGCCGGTGCCGTCGTCCACGAACTCCTGCACCGCCACGGCGAAGACCCGCTCGCCACCCTCCTCGTGCGCCGGGTAGCTGCGCAGCACCCACGGCCAGGTCGGCCACGGGTCCCGAGCCTCGTCGCGCTCCTGCGGCGGCTGCGGGTACAGGTCGAGCTGGTGCACGCCCGCGGCGCCCTGGCGGTGCGCGACGCCGAGACAGTCGGCCGCCGTGTCACCGCCACCGATGATCAGCACGTGCTTGCCGGCGGCGTCGATCGGGGTGCCGTCCGGCAACACCGCCCGCGCCAGCCGGCGCTCACCGGTGGCCACCACGCCGGCCTGGTCGGTGGCCGCGGTGGCGACCGCGCGATTCGCCGCGACCAGGTGCGCCATCGCCTGGTGTACGCCCCGAAGCGCCCGCCCCGGGGTCTCCGGGGTGTCCCGGCCCTGCAACGCCCCAGCGGCCAGCAGCACCGCGTCGTGCTCGGCGCGCAACTGCTCGGCGGTGACGTCCACCCCGACGTTCACACCGGTGCGGAAGCGCACCCCCTCGGCGGTGAGCTGGGTCAGCCGGGCGTCGATGTGTCGCTTCTCCAACTTGAAGTCGGGAATGCCGTACCGGAGCAGGCCACCGATCGCGTCGTCGCGTTCGTACACCGTCACCGCGTGACCGGCGCGGGCCAACTGCTGCGCGGCGGCGAGGCCGGCGGGCCCGGAGCCGACGACGGCGACCGACCGGCCCGACGGCGCCGGCACCGGGCGGGGGGTGAACCCGCGCGCCGCGGCGGCGTCGGCGATCTCCACCTCGACCTGCTTGATGGTCACCGGTTGACCGCCGGAGATGCCGAGCACGCAGGCCGCCTCGCAGGGCGCCGGGCAGAGCCGGCCGGTGAACTCCGGGAAGTTGTTGGTGGCGTGCAGCGACTCCACAGCGGCGTCCCAGTTGCCGGTACGCACCAGGTCGTTCCAGTCCGGGATGCGGTTGCCCAGCGGGCAGCCGTCGTGACAGAACGGGATGCCGCAGTCCATGCATCGGGTGGCCTGCTCACGGACCAACTCCTCGCCGGCCGGCGGGTACACCTCCCGCCAGTCACTGATCCGCACCGGCACCGGGCGGCGGGCCGGCAGTTGCCGGTCGTAGCGCAGGAAACCGTTCGGGTCAGGCACGTGCCACCTCCTGGGCAGCCACCCGCGGGGCGGGCGGCACCGGCGCGGCGGTGGCGCTGAGCGCGCCCATCACCGCGTCGTCGACGTCGCGGCCGGCTGCTTCGGCGGCCCGCATGATCTCCAGCACCCGGCGGTAGTCGCTGGGTACCACAGCGGTGAACTCGGCCACCGCCTCCGGCCACCGCTTGAGCAGCTCCTCGGCGACCGCCGACCCGGTCTCGGCCACGTGCCGTTGGACCAGCTCGTGCAGCAGCGACTGCTCCTGCTCGCCCAGCGGCAACAGGTCGACCAGCTCCGCGTTGACCCGGGCCCGGTCCAGGTGGTGCACGTAGGCCGTACCGCCGGACATGCCGGCCGCGAAGTTCCGGCCGGTCGCGCCGAGCACCACCACAGTGCCGCCGGTCATGTACTCGCAGCCATGGTCGCCGACGCCCTCGACCACGGCGATCGCGCCGGAGTTACGCACCGCGAACCGCTCCCCCACCCGGCCACGCAGGAAGACCTCCCCCGCCGTGGCCCCGTACAGGATGGTGTTGCCGGCGATGATCTGATCCTCGGCCCGCTGCCCCGGCTCGGCGTCCGGGTCGAGGAACGGCGCGGCGGCGTCCGGGCGGACGATGAGCCGACCCCCGGAGAGGCCCTTGCCCACGTAGTCGTTGGCGTCGCCGTGCAGGCGCAGGGTCACCCCGCGCGGCAGGAACGCGCCGAACGACTGCCCAGCCGTGCCGTGCAGCACGAACTCGATGGTGTCCTCGGGAAGGCCGGCGCCGCCGAAACGACGGGTCACCTCACCGCCGAGCATCGCGCCGACGCTGCGGTGCTCGTTGCGCACCGCCACCTCGACACGCACCGGTGCCCCGTCCGTCAGGGCCGGACGGGCCAGCGCTATCAGCTCGTTGTCGAGCGCCTGCTCCAGGCCGTGATCCTGCGCGCGGACCCCGCGTCGGGCTGCACCGGCGGGCAGCTCCGGCAGGTGCAGGACGGGTGCCAGGTCCAACCCGTGCGCCTTCCAGTGCGTCAGCGCCGGGGCCACGTCGAGCAGCTCGGACTGCCCGATCGCCTCCTCGATCGAGGAGAAACCCAGCTCGGCCAGGTACCCCCGGACCTCCTCGGCGAGGAAGAGGAAGAAGTTCTCCACGAACTCCGGCTTGCCGGTGAAGCGCTCCCGCAGCACCGGGTTCTGGGTGGCGATGCCGACCGGGCAGGTGTCCAGGTGGCAGACCCGCATCATCACGCAGCCCTCGACGATCAGCGGCGCGGTCGCGAAGCCGAACTCCTCCGCGCCGAGCAGCGCCGCGACCAGCACGTCCCGGCCGGTCTTGAGCTGGCCGTCGACCTGCACGGTGACCCGGTCGCGCAGCTTGTTGAGCAACAGCGTCTGCTGCGCCTCGGCCAGCCCCAGCTCCCACGGGGTGCCGGCGTGCTTGAGCGAGTTCATCGGGGAGGCGCCCGTGCCGCCGTCGTGGCCGGAGATCAAAATGACGTCCGCCTTGAGCTTCGCCACCCCGGCGGCGACGGTGCCGACGCCGACCTCGCTGACCAGCTTGACGTGCACCCGGGCCGCCGGATTGACGCACTTCAGGTCGTGCACCAACTGGGCGAGGTCCTCAATGGAATAGATGTCGTGGTGCGGCGGCGGGGAGATCAGACCCACGCCGGGGGTGGCGTGCCGGGTCCGGGCGATCCACGGCCACACCTTGTTGCCGGGCAGCTGACCGCCCTCGCCCGGCTTGGCGCCCTGGGCCATCTTGATCTGGAGGTCGTCGGCGTTGACCAGGTATTCGCTTGTCACACCGAAGCGGCCGCTGGCGATCTGCTTGACCGCCGAACGGCGGGCCGGGTCGTGCAGCCGCTCGACGTCCTCGCCACCCTCACCGGTGTTGGACTTGCCGCCGAGCCGGTTCATGGCGATGGCGAGCGTCTCGTGCGCCTCCGCCGAGATCGACCCGTACGACATGGCGCCGGTGGCGAACCGCTTGACGATCTCGGTGGCCGGCTCGACCTCCTCGATCGGCACCGCCGGACGGACCCCGGTGCGCAGTGTGAACAGCCCGCGCAGCGACCCGGCCTGCGCGGCGAGCGCGTCGACCTTGGCGGTGTACTGCCGGAAGACGTCGTACTGCCGGCTGCGGGTGGCGTGTTGCAGCAGGAAGACCGTCTCCGGGTTGAACAGGTGCAGCTCACCCTCGCGGCGCCACTGGTACTCGCCACCGACCTCCAACCGGTCGGAGGTGGCGGTGCCGGCCGGCGGCCAGGCCAGCGCGTGCCGGGCGGCCACCTCGGTGTGCACGCCGGCGAGACCCACCCCGCCGATGCGGCTGGGGGTGCCCCGGAAGTAGCGCTCGACCAGCCGGCTGTCCAGGCCGACCGCCTCGAAGACCTGCGCCCCGCAGTACGAGGAGACCGTCGAGATGCCCATCTTGGACATGATCTTCAGGACGCCCTTGCCGAGCGCCTTCGCGTAGTTGCGCACCGCGGCGGCGGGCTCGACTCCGGCCAGCGCGCCAGTGTGGATCATGTCCTCCACCGACTCGAACGCCAGGTACGGGTTGACCGCCGCCGCGCCGTAACCGATCAGCACCGCCGCGTGGTGCACCTCCCGGCAGTCCCCGGACTCGACGATCAGCGCCGCCCGCGTACGGGTCTGCTCGCGAACCAGGTGCTGGTGCACGGCGGCGGTGAGCAGCAGCGACGGGATAGGCGCCAGGTCGGCGTTGGAGTCCCGGTCGGAGAGCACCAGGATGCGTACGCCGTCCTCGATCGCCTCGGAGACGTGCCGGCAGATCTCGGTCAGCCGTGCCTTGATCCCGGCGGCGCCCTCCCGGATCCGGTACAGCCCGGAGACCCGGACCGCCTTGAAGCCGGGCAGGTCGCCGTCCTCGTCGATGGAGAGGATCTTCGCCAGCTCGTCGTTGTCGATGATCGGGTGCGGGAGCACGATCTGCCGGCAGCTCGCGGCGCCCGGGTCGAGCAGGTTGCCCTCCGGCCCGATGGTCGACGCAAGGCTGGTCACCAACTCCTCGCGGATGGCGTCCAGCGGCGGGTTGGTGACCTGGGCGAAGAGCTGGTGGAAGTAGTCGTAGAGCAGCCGCGGCCGGGTGGACAACGGCGCGATCGGGGTGTCCGTACCCATCGAGCCGAGCGGCTCGACGCCGGTGCGGGCCATCGGCCCGAGCAGGATCTTCAGCTCTTCCACCGTGTAGCCGAAGGTCTGCTGCCGGCGGCGCACCGAGTCGTGCGTGTAGACGGTGTGCTCGCGCGCCGGCAGGTCGTTCAGCTCGATCAGCCCGGCGTGCAACCACTCGCCGTACGGCTGGGCGGCGGCCAACTCGGACTTGATCTCCTCGTCGTGCACGATCCGCCCGGCCACGGTGTCGACCAGGAACATCCGGCCCGGCTGGAGGCGCCCCTTGGCGACCACATGGGCCGGGTCGAGGTCGAGGACGCCCGCCTCGGAGCCGAGCACCACGAGGCCGTCGTCGGTCTGCCACCAGCGCCCCGGGCGCAGCCCGTTGCGGTCCAGCACCGCGCCGACGATCTCGCCGTCGGTGAAGGCCACCGACGCCGGGCCGTCCCACGGCTCCATGAGGCTGGCGTGGAAGCGGTAGAAGGCGCGCTTGGCCGGGTCCATCCCCGGGTCGTTCTCCCAGGCCTCGGGGATCATCATGAGCACCGCGTGCGGCAGGCTCCGTCCGGCCAGGTGCAGCAGCTCCAGGACCTCGTCGAAGTTCGCCGAGTCAGAGGCGGCGGGGGTGCAGACCGGGAAGACCCGCCGGATGTTGCCCGGCACGTTCGGCGAGCGCAGGAGCGCCTCGCGGGCCTGCATCCAGTTGCGGTTGCCCCGGATCGTGTTGATCTCGCCGTTGTGGGCGATGAACCGGTACGGGTGCGCCAGCGGCCAGGACGGGAAGGTGTTTGTGGAGAAGCGGGAGTGCACCAGCGCGATGGCGCTGTCCACCCGCTCGTCGCGCAGGTCCGGGTAGAACGCCGGCAACTGGTCGGGCGTGAGCATGCCCTTGTAGACCATGGTGCGGCTGGACAGCGACGGGAAGTACGCCGGCACGCCGCGCTCAGCGGTCTCCCGCTCGGCCTGCTTGCGCAGACAGAACGCCACCCGGTCCAGCTCGATGCCGCTCAGCGGGGAGCCGGCCGGCCCGTCGGGCGCGTCGGTGAGGCGGTGCGCGGCCAGGAAGAGCTGCCGGACCCGGGGCATCGCCGCCAGGGCGGTCTCGCCCAGGTCACTCGGGTCGATCGGCACGTCCCGCCAGCCGAGCAGGTCGGCGCCCTCGACCACTGCGTACTTTTCAACCACCCGACGGGCACGCGCCTCGGCGGCATCGTCGTCGGGAAGGAAGACCAGCCCCGTGGCGTACTCGCCCGCCGGGGGAAGCGCGACGTCGGCCACCGCGCGCAGGAACGCGTCGGGCACCTGGATCATGATGCCGGCGCCGTCGCCGGTGTTCGGCTCCGCGCCGCGGGCGCCCCGGTGGTCCAGCCGACAGAGCGCGCCGAGCCCGTTGGCGACGACCGAGTGTGAACGCCGGCCGTGCAGGTCCGCCACGAAGGCCACGCCGCAGGCGTCGTGCTCCTGCGCTGGGTCGTAGAGGCCCTGGGCGGACGGACGGAGGTGGGGCGTCGGGGACGCCTGCGGGCTGTGTGGGTGCGGCTGTTCTGTGTCCGCGTACGGCTGAGCCACCGGGCCTCCTGTCGTCACTCAGGTTGGATCATGGTGGGGACGACGTCGGCCCGTGGGTCTATTGAGTCTACGTTAGGGCCGGGGTCGCACGGCCACCCGAGATTGATCACACCGTCCACTGGCTGGGACGTGTAGTCTCGCGCGGTGGATCCGCTACACAAGCATGTCTTCGACCGGTTGGAACGCTTCTACGACGCGGTGCCCCGCGACGTCGCCGGTGCGCAGGAGCATGGCTCCCTGGTGCTGTTCGTCCGGGAAGGCGACGGCTGGCCGTTCTACGCCCGCCCCCGTATCGACGCCACCGAGCCGCCGTCGCTGGCCGACGTGGTCTCGGTCCGCGAGCGCCAGCGGAAGCTGGGCCTGCCGGAGGCCTTCGAGTGGGTGCACGAGACGAACCCCGCGCTGCTGGCGGTGGCCCGCTCGGCGGGGCTCAGCGTGCTGGAGGCGCCGCTGATGGTGCTCGACCCGAGCGCGTTGCCCGACCCGTCGACGCTCACCGACGCGGCGGTGCGGGTGCTGGCAGCGGACTCCCCCGGCTTCGCCGCCGATGTCGCCGCCCGGCGTGCGGTGGCAGCTGTGGCATTCGCCGCCGCCGGCACCGCGCCCGGCGAGGCCGGCCCGGCCGAACGCGACGCCGCCGTCACCGAACTCGAACTGGCCGCGCTCGACGAGGAGCGCGCCCGGATCGCCGACGGACGACGGATCTCCGCGCTCGCCGGCACGCCGACCGAGGGCGCGCTGGCCAGCGGCATGGCGATGCGGGTCGACGACGTCGCGGAGGTCGCCGGGGTGGCCACCCTGCCGTCCGCCCGACGACGCGGGCTGGGCGCCGCGCTCACCGCCACCCTGGCCCGGGAACTGCTGGCGGCCGGCACCGAGCTGGTCTTCCTCTCCGCGGGCAGCGAGGAGATCGCGCGGGTCTACCTACGGGTCGGCTTCCGCCGGATCGGCACCGCCTGCATCGCCGAACCCGCCGCGCTCATCCCCTGACCCGCCCCGCCCCACTGACGTGCCCCGCGACCGAGGTCAGGTCGGTGGGCGCCACTGGGCGGCGGAGGCGACGGCGCCGGAGATCAGCCGGGAGTTGATCGTGCCGAGTGCGGCGTCCCGGGCGCGCAGCGCCAGCCGGCCCCGGGTCTGGAGCACCGCCGACATCCGCCGGGTCTGCCGGACCACCGTCGCGGCCCGGGGGCGGCGCACCCTGTCGTACGCGTGGACGGCGTCGGGCAGCCGGGCCTCCCGCAGCAGCGACGCGAGCGTGGCGGCGTCCTCGAACGCGAGGCAGGCGCCCTGCCCGAGGTGCGGCGGCATGGCGTGCGCCGCGTCGCCGAGCAGCACCACCCCACCGGGCCCGACCGGAAAGCCATACGCCTTGGGCAGCGGGCGCAGCTCGCGAACCTCCTGTTGGACCAGGTCGGCCGGGTCGGTGGCGTCGAGCAGCGCGCCGACCGGCGCGGGCCAGCCCGCGTACCAGCGGCGCAGCAGGGCGAGCTGGGTCTCCGGTGGTTCCGGGCGGGGCGCGCCGGCGGCGGTGGCCACCCAGTAGATGCCGCCCCGGCTGGACCCGCCCGAGGAGCCGCGCTCGCCCAGCGACGCGGCCACGAACCGGTAACCCGCGCCGAGAATCTCACCGGCCAGCGGCTGATCGTCGGGGAGTCGGGGTGCCTGGTACCAGGGGATGACGGCCCGCCAGGCGGCGCACCCGGAGCTGACCACCCGGGACTCGGGCGCGAGTTGGCGGCGGATGCCGCTGTCCGTGCCGTCGGCGGCCACCACCAGGTCGGCCTCGATGGTCTGCCGCCCGTCGCTGACTCCCGGCCGCTCGCCCGGCTCGACACGGACGTGGCGCACTGTCACCCCGGTCCGCAACTCGACCCGCTCGCCGAGGCCGGCGATCAGCGCGTCGTGCAGATCCTCGCGGTGCACCACCACCGGCATCCGGTCGGCCGGGATCGGCCGGGGCTGCACGAGCCAGTGCCCGTCCGGGCGACGGACCCCGCCGTCGGGCAACGGGGTGGCGATGGCGGCCAGGCCGGCGCCGAGGCCGAGTGCCTGGAGCGCGCGCACGCCGTTGGGCCAGAGCACCACTGCGGTCGGCTCGGGGCGGACCCGTTCGGCGCGTTCCAACACTGTGACCTGCCAGCCGGAACGGGCCAGCGCGCCGGCCACCGCGAGGCCACCGACCCCTGCGCCGACCACCACCGCGCTACGCATCGGTGCCGCTCAGCTGTCCCGGTCGGCGGGACGCGCGCCCGTGGCGTCGGCCCGGTCGGTGCGAGCGGCGGACGGATCGTCCGCCGGCTCGTCGTCGCTCGACCCGAGGTCGGCAGCTGCCGTGTCGTCGGACTGTTCGCCGTCATCCGGGCGGGAGTCGTCGTCGTTCGCCGGCGGTACGACGCCGGTGTCCTGCCAGGCGGCGTACTGCTCCTCGCTCACCACCCGGTAGCCCTCCGGCGCGGCGGCCCGGCTGGGGGTCTCCCGCTCGGAGAGGTCGACCTGGGACAGGTCGGACGTGGGGGGCGGGGTCGTCGTCGCCGCCGGGCCGAGCGGGATCAGGTAGTCCCGAGGGCCACGCACGCGTACGAAGTAGATGAGGGCGCCGAGGAAGACCAGGGCGGCGGTCCAGACGTTGAGCCGGACGCCGAGGATCTGGTTGGCCTCGTCGGTGCGCATCAGCTCGATCCAGAACCGGCCGACGGTGTAACCCATCACGTAGAGCGCGAACGCCCGGCCCCGGCCCAGCTTCAGCCGGCGGTCGAGGATGAGGACCAGAGCCACGACGCCGAGGTTCCACAGCGCCTCGTAGAGGAATGTCGGCTGGTAGAGACCCGGTTCGAGGATCGGCTGGCCGGCGTCGTCGCGCAGCGCGTGCCCGGGGTTGTCCGGGTCCATCCGGTGGATCTCCAGACCCCACGGCAGTGTGGTCCGGCCACCGAAGAGCTCGTTGTTGAACCAGTTGCCGATCCGACCGACGGCCTGGGCCAGCGGCAGCCCGGGGGCCAGCGCGTCGGCCACCACGCCGAACGGAATGCCGAGCTGTCGGGCCGCGATCCAGGCACCGACCGCGCCACCGGCGACGGCGCCCCAGATGCCGAGACCGCCCTCCCAGATGGCGAACGCCTTCATCGGGTCCCCGCCGGCGCCGAAGTACTTCTCCGGTGAGGTGACCACGTGGTAGATCCGGGCGCCGATGATGCCGGCGGGCACCGCCCAGACGGCGATGTCGAGCACCGCGCCGGGCGCGACGCCGCGCTGCCGCAGCCGGCGCTCCGTCACCCAGCAGGCCAGCACGATGCCGGCGATGATGCAGAGCGCGTAGGCCCGGATCGGCACCGGCCCGAGCTGCCAGACCGCGGTGCTGGGGCTGGGCAGGGCCGCCTGGGGGGAGAGCGAGGCGAGGGTCACGGGTGCACACGCTACCGCTGCACACCCCCGTAGCGGCACCCCGGGCCGCCGGAGGGCGCATCCCGGTGACTTCTGGTTTGCGCCGCCGTAGGCTCTTTGTCCATGAGCGCGCTCACCTGGGCGGTCGCCGCGGTCGTCACCGACGACACCGGTCGGGTGCTGCTCTGCCAGCAGGGTCGCGGCGCCCGCCGCTACGCGTTGCCCGGCGGACGGCTGCGCCCCGCCGAGGGCCCGGTAGGGGCGGCGCTACGGGACATCCGCGCGGAGACCGGCTGGGACATCGAGGTGATCGACCTGGTCGGGGTCTACCACCTGAGCGTCCCTCCGGGAGACGCCGCCGCCGGGCGCGCCGGGCCGCTGCCGGACGTCCTCGTGCACGTGTTCCGGGCCCGCGCGGCCGGGGTCCGACCCGCCGGCGATCCACCGCCGGGCTGCCGGTTGTCCTGGCACTCCCCCGACGCGCTGCCCGAGGTGGTCACCCCGCTCACCCGGGCCGCCGTCACCGACGCGACGGCCGGCCGCTCCGGCGTGCTCCGCGACGTCCCCTGCGTGCCCGGCACCGTCACCCCCGCGCCGCTGCCGGCCGCTCGCCCAGCCGAGGACGGCCAGCCGGCAACCGACCAGGACGCGCGGCGGCCGAGGACCGGCCACGACGGGCATCCGGGGGCGGGGCAGCCACCGGAGCAACGCGGCGAGGCGGCGGACCCGTCGTCCCTGCACCCCTGACGAGCCGCAACCGTCCCGAGGTCCGCCGCGTGGTCGCGGACAGGCCGGGCTCAGCGGGTGGGGTTACGGACACCCTCGGCGAGTTCGGCGCTGAGCGTACGCAGGGCGGCCAGCCCTTCGGCCTCGGTGGGCGCGTCGAGCACACACCTGACCAGCGCGCTGCCCACGATCACCCCGTCGGCGTAACCGGCGACGGTGCCGGCCTGCGCGCCGGTGCCCACCCCCAGGCCGACACCGATCGGCAGGTCGGTGACCGCGCGGGCCCGGGAGACCAGCGTCGGGGCGGCGTCGGAGGTACGCGCCCGGGCGCCGGTCACCCCCATCACCGCGGTCGCGTAGACGAAGCCGCGGCAGTGCTGCACAGTCATCGCCAGCCGGGCGTCGGTGGACGACGGCGAGACCAGGAACGTGCGGTCCAGCCCGTGCGCGTCCGAGGCGGCCAGCCACTCGTCGGCCTCGTCGGGGATGAGGTCCGGGGTGATCAGGCCGGTGCCGCCGGCGGAGGCGAGGTCACGGGCGAAGACGTCCACGCCGTACCGCTCGACCGGGTTCCAGTAGGTCATGGTGACCACCGGGGCGCCGGTGGCCGCCACCGCCTCGATGATGCGCATCGTGTCCGCGGTGCGTACGCCCCCGGCCAGCGCGATGTCACTGGCGCGCTGGATCACCGGCCCGTCCATGACCGGGTCGGAGTAGGGGATCTCCACCTCGATCACGTCGACGCCGGCCTCGACCATTGCGGTCATCGCGGCGATGCTGCCCTCGACGGTGGGGAAACCGGCCGGCATGCAGCCGACCAGCAGTGCCCGTCCGTCGGCGCGGGCCTTGTCGAAGGCCACCCCGATCCGGCTCATCTCACCGCTCCTTGTCGAGGATGCCGAAGTAGTCGCCGGCGGTGTGCACGTCCTTGTCGCCCCGCCCGGAGAGGTTGACCACGATGGTGGGCTCCCGGCCCAGCTCCGCGGCGAGCTTCGGGGCCAGCGCGACGGTGCCGGCGAGCGCGTGCGCGCTCTCGATCGCCGGGATGATGCCCTCGGTGCGGCAGAGCAGCTCGAACGCGGCCATCGCCTCGTCATCGGTGATCGGCAGGTAGTTCGCCCGGCCGGTGTCGTGCAGCCACGCGTGCTCGGGCCCGACGCCCGGATAGTCCAGGCCGGCGGAGATCGAGTGCGACTCCAGGGTCTGCCCGTCGGCGTCCTGAAGTACGAACGTGCGGGTGCCGTGCAGCACCCCGGCGGACCCGCCGGTGATGCTCGCCGCGTGCCGACCGGTGGCCACCCCGTCGCCGCCGGCTTCGAAGCCGTACAGCCGCACTGCCTCGTCGCCCACGAAGGCGTGGAAGATGCCGAGCGCGTTGGAGCCGCCGCCGACGCAGGCGGTGACGGCGTCCGGGAGCCCACCGGTGAGGTCCAGGCACTGCTGACGGGCCTCGTCACCGATGCCCCGCACGAAGTCGCGCACCATCGCCGGGAACGGGTGGGGGCCCGCGGCGGTGCCGATCAGGTAGTGCGTCTCGTCGACGTTGGCCACCCAGTCGCGCATCGCCTCGTTCATCGCGTCCTTGAGGGTGCGCGAACCGTTGGTGACCGGGACGACAGTGGCGCCGAGCATCCGCATCCGGGCCACGTTGAGCGCCTGCCGCTCGGTGTCGACCTGGCCCATGTAGACCACGCACTCCAGGTCGAACAGGGCGGCGGCGGTCGCCGTGGCGACACCGTGCTGGCCGGCGCCGGTCTCCGCGATCACCCGGGTCTTGCCCATCCGCTTGGTGAGCAGCGCCTGGCCGAGCACGTTGCGCACCTTGTGCGCACCCGTGTGGTTGAGGTCCTCGCGCTTGAGCAGCACCCGCGCGCCGACCTTCGCGGAGAACCGCCGGGCCTCGTAGAGCAGCGAGGGGGTCCCGGCGTAGTCGCGCAGCAGCGCGCCGAACTCGGCCCGGAAGGACTCGTCCGCCATCGCCGTACGCCACGCCCCGTCGAGCTCGTCCAGCGCGGCCACCAGGGCCTCGGGAACGAACCGACCGCCGAAGCGGCCGAAGTGGCCGGCGGAGTCGGGCTGCGGGCCGGCCACCGGGGCCAGCGCGTCGGCGCTCATCGGGAATCCTCTCGGTGGGACGTCAGACCGGCGCGGGGTCAGCGCACCGGCCGGGGCGTTGCCGGGTGGTTGCCGGCGTTGACCAACTCGGCGACCGCCTCGCGGGGGCTCTTCTGGGTGACCAGGCCCTCGCCCACGAGGACCGCGTCGGCGCCCGCGGAGGCGTACCGGATCAGGTCGTGCGGGCCACGAACGCCGGATTCGGCGATCTTGACGACGCTGCTGGGCAGGCCCGGCGCGATCCGCTCGAACACAGACCGGTCGACCTCCAGGGTACGCAGGTCACGAGCGTTGACCCCGATCACCTGCGCGCCGGCCTCCAGCGCGCGGTCGGCCTCTTCCTCGTCGTGCACCTCGACCAGAGCGGTCATGCCCAGCGACTCGATCCGCTCCAGCAGGCCCATCAGGACGTTCTGCTCGAGTGCGGCGACGATCAGCAGGACCAGGTCGGCGCCGTGCGCGCGGGCCTCGTGGATCTGATAACTGGAGACCACGAAGTCCTTACGCAGCACCGGCACGGTGACCGCGGCACGGACGGCCGCCAGGTCGTCCAGCGAACCGCCGAACCAGCGGCCCTCGGTCAGCACGCTGATCGCCCGCGCCCCACCTGCCGCGTAGTCGACCGCGAGGTCGGCCGGATCGGCGATCTCGGCCAGCCGGCCCTTGGACGGCGACGAGCGCTTCACCTCGGCGATTACGGCCACGCCGGGCTTGCGCAGCGCGGCGTACGCGTCCATGGGCGGCGGCGCAGCCGCTGCCAGTTCACGGATCCGCTCCAGCGGAACCTGCTCCTGGCGCCGGGCGACGTCTTCACGCACGCCAGCCAGAATCTCGTCGAGCACGCTTACGGACGCTGCCTGGCCGGCCTCGTCCCCCTCCGCGTGCGCATGCTCAGCAGTCACGAACGGACTCCCCTCTCCGGGCGTCATGGGCCGATGCTAGGGGCAGCCGACCGACACCGAATGCCGGGGGTATGGCGCTGCTCACGAAAAGGGCTGCGGCATAATGGCCGACTTGCCGTGAAGGGGTTGTCACGCAGCGCCACCTCCGGTATCGACCACCGTCACGCGGTATGGAGCCTGGCGGCCGCAGTCAGACCGGGCCGATCCATCGATCATGCCACCAGTTCCCCCTCCGCGCCCGACCGCAACGATGGCGGTCGATGCTGTGAGCAAGCTCAAGGCCAAACGGACGGTGCCTGGTCACGGCCGAGGCGAGACAGTTGACCGGGCGGTCACCGCGGCGAAACGTCGACCGGCGAGCATCGTCCTCGGGCAGACTCGATGGCGCGCCTGCCCCAACCGCAGCAACTCCTCGTGCGAGGTGACCATGAGCATTTCCGAGCCGCAACCGACCATCGGACTGACCACCATCTCGCGGACTGTGGCGTCGCTCGCCGTCGGCGTGGTGCACAGCGTGGAACGCGCCGTGGTGGGCGAGGGACGGATGCGGACGGCCCGGGGCAACGCCTGGGAGGCGGTCTGCGCCGACCGGGCCCGCGCCGACCAACGCGCCGAGCTGAACCGCCTGGTCGCCGAGCTGACCGCCGCCCGCGCCGTCAGTAGCCGCGCCCAGTGGGAGCGCCAGCCGGTCGGCTGACCGCCCGCCGGCCGCTGTGGCCACACGTCAGTCGGCCGCCGTGTCAGTCGCCAGTGGGGTCCTCGCCCCGGTCCATCGCGTCCCACGCCTCGGTGGTCCGCCGCCCCGCCAACGGCGTCGGCGGCCCGGCCGGGTCGCTCTGCGCCGACGCGGCCTCCCGAGCGGTCCGCGCCGGACGCTCGTACCGGGCGCCCATCGCCGGCCAGTCACCGCCACGCATCGCCGTCCACCAGCCACCCACGGCGGCCAGCAGGCCGCCGAGCAGGCAGAGCGCCGGCCACTGCCGGCTCACCGCGCCACCCACGTCGGCTACGAGCCCATAGCCGCCGCCGACCGCAACGGCCAGCCCGAGCAGGCCGAGCAACACCCCGAGCACCCGACGCAGGCGGCCCCGGGTGGCCAGCACCGCGCCACCCCCGGCCAAGGTCACCAGGGCCAACGCCGGCAGCCAGGGCAGCAGACTCGCACCGCTGCGGGTGTCACGCACCGGCGGCAGCGGCGCCGGACGTACCGTCAGCTCGACCGACCAGCTACGCGTCGCGGCCCACAGCGCCAGGCCCGCACCGGCCAGGCAGAGCAGCACGGCGTACGTCAACGCGCGCCGGCCCACGACGGACCGCTCCCCGCCACTCACGCGTCCGTCCGTTCGTTCGCGACTGCGGGGCTCCGCTTCGCTGCACTCCTCGCGCTCACCGAACTGGTCCTTCGTTCGCGACTGCGGGGCTCCGCTTCGCTGCACTCCTCGCGCTCACCGGGCGGGCCGGAGGGTTTCGGCGGCCGCGATCGCGGCCAGCACGGCCGCGGCCTTGTTGCGCGTCTCCTGGTCCTCGGCGGCCGGGTCCGAGTCGGCGACCACACCCGCCCCGGCCTGGACGTAGGCGCGACCGTCGCGGATGAGCGCGGTCCGGATGACGATCGCCATGTCCAGGTCGCCACCGAAGCCGAAGTAGCCGACGGTGCCGCCGTAGAGGCCACGACGGACCGGCTCCAACTCCTCGATGATCTCCATGGCGCGCACCTTGGGCGCCCCGGAGAGCGTGCCGGCCGGGAAGGTCGCGGCCAGCGCGTCGAAGGCGCTCTGGTCGTCACGCAGCGTGCCGGTGACTGTGGAGACGATGTGCATGACGTGGCTGTACCGCTCGATGGTGGCGAACTCGGGCACCTCCACGCTGCCGGGCTGACAGACCCGACCCAGGTCGTTGCGACCGAGGTCGACCAGCATCACGTGCTCGGCCCGTTCCTTCGGGTCGGCGAGCAGCTCGGCGGCGAGCGCGGCGTCGGCGGCGGGAGTGCCGCCCCGCGGCCGGGTGCCGGCGATCGGGTGCAACAACGCCCGTCGGCGCCCGTCGGTGGCCCCGGTGACCTTCAGGTGCGCCTCCGGGGACGAGCCGACGATGTCGAACCCGTCGAAGCGCAGCAGGTACATGTACGGGCTGGGGTTGCTGGTGCGCAGCACCCGGTAGACGTCCAGCGGATCGGCGTGGGTCGTCCGCTCGAAGCGCTGGGAGAGCACGATCTGGAAGCACTCACCGGCCCGGATCGCCTCCTTGGCCGCCTCCACCGCCTTCGGGTAGCCGCCGTCCGGCGTACGGCAGAGCACCTCGCCGGCCGGCGGACGCTCGACCGTGGAGATCATCGGCGGGATGGGCCGGGACAGCGCCGTGGTCATCGCGTCCAACCGGCCCACGGCGTGGTGGTAGGCGGCGGCGACCTGCGGGGCGCGGTCCGGGGCGTCCAACGGAGGCAGCACCGCGTTGGCGACCAGGATCGCCGAGCCGTCGTAGTGGTCGAGCACCACCAGGTCGGTGGCGAGCATCATGCCCAGCTCCGGGACGCCCAGGTCGTCCTCGGTCAGCTCGGGCAACCGCTCGAAGCGTCGGATCAGGTCGTAGCCGAGGTAGCCGACCATGCCCCCGGTCAGCGGCGGCAGACCGTCGGACGGGTCCCCGACCGGGCCGGCCAGCGCGGCCACCGTCTCCCGCAGCATCCGCACCGGGTCACCCTCGGTGCTCAGCCCGGCCGGCGGCTGGCCCAGCCAGGTCGCCACGCCGTCGCGCTCGATCAGGGTCGCGCTGCTGCGTACGCCGATGAACGAGTACCGCGACCAGGCCATGCCGGCCGAGCCGACGCCCTGCTCGGCCGATTCCAACAGGAACGTGCCCGGTCCACCGGCCAGCTTCCGGTAGACCCCGACCGGGGTCTCCGCGTCGGCCAGCAGTCGCCGGGTGACCGGCACCACCCGCCAGTCGGCGGCCAGCGCGGTGAAGGTGGCCAGGTCGGGGCTGAGGGTGCCGTCGGTCATTGGTGCGCCTCCGTCCCGGTGACGGGCAGCTCGGTGAAGAAGCAGGTCCGGTGCCCGGTGTGGCAGGCCGCGCCGACCTGGTCGACGCTCACCAGCAGCGCGTCCCCGTCGCAGTCCAGGGCGACCGACCGCACGTACTGGTGGTGCCCGGACGTGGCGCCCTTTACCCAGTATTCGCGGCGGCTGCGCGACCAGTAGGTGGCCCGACCGGTGGTGAGGGTGCGGTGCAGCGCCTCGTCGTCCATCCAGGCGACCATCAGCACCTCACCGGAGTCGTGCGCGCGCACCACCGCGGCAACGAGACCGTCGGCGGTGCGGCGCAGCTGGGCCGCGATGGCCGGGTCGAGCCGCGACGGGCGCGCCGGCACGGGCGCGGCCAGCTCGTTCGGATCGCTGGGTACGCCGGTCACCGGCGGGTCAGGTACGGGCACAGTCAACAATTCTCCCGCACGCGGCGCGGGCACCGCCGACCGCTCCCGCCAGGGCTGCGGCGGAGGCCCCGAGAGCCGGGGCTGCGACACGGGCCTGGACTGCGGCGGGGGCCCGGCCGGCCGGGCCAGCTGGGCGACGTAGCGGTCCAGCCGGCCGTCGACCAGGGCGGCGGCCAGGTCAGCGCCGGCCGTGTCGGCGATCTCCTCGGCGTACGGCCGGATCAGCGGCAGCGTGCCGGCGACCAGCCGTACGGCGGCGGCCCAGAGCTGCCCGGTGGCGCCTGGGCGCAGCCCGAGGCAGAGCAGCATGTCCGTCCGGTAGCCGGGTGGGGCCACCGGCAGTTCCAGGGCCGCCGCGAAGGCCGCCCGGCGGGAGTGGACCCGCACGGAGGGGTTGGCCGGGCGCAGCACCGAGGGGCAGAGCCGCGCCAGGTCGGCGACGGCGAGCCGGACCCCGAGGCGGTCGCTGGCCGCGCGGGCGGCAGCGGCCTTACCCAGCGTGGCGATCATTTCTTCCAGTCGGGGTGGTTCGGCGGGCTGGCAGAGCACCGGCAGGTCGATCCGGGGCCGCCAGTGCGGGTCGGCCCAGAGCAGCCGCGCCGGCGCGGTGACCGGCAGCCCGAAGGCCCAGTCGGCCGGTTCGCCGAGTCGGTGCACCCAGGACCGGACGTCCCGGGCGGCCACCGAGACGTGAGTGACCTGGCCTGCGGACTCGGCCAGGTAGGCCCGGCGGGCCGCGTACGGGGCGCCGCCGACCAACACGTCCAGGTCGACGTCGCTGTGCGCGGTGGCGGCGCGGCGGGCGTGGCTGCCGCGCAACAGGATGCCGACGACCGGCCGCTCGGCGGCCTGCCGCAACCGCGCGGCCCAATCCTCAAGAAAACCGCTATCCGGTAACGGAGCGTGACCCACCGCGCCATCGTGCCGTACGTCCGATCAGCGCGCAATGCCCGTTGGCGGACTTCGTGTCCGGTCCGGAGCCTACTGCCCGTTCTCGCGCTCCGCGCGAGGGTCGGCAGCCGGACACCGGCGCGGGCGTTGCGCCCGACGCGGTATTTCATCTAGCGTTGAGTTCAACAGATGATGAGTTTCTGTGGAGGTGCGTGATGGACGATGCGATAGCCGTCCGAGACCTGGTCGTGGACCGGGGTGGGCGGCGGGTGCTGGACGGCATCAGCTGCCGGGTCCCGCGTGGCGCGGTCACCGGGCTGCTCGGCCCCAGCGGCAGTGGCAAGACCACGTTCATGCGGGCGGTGGTCGGGGTGCAGCTGGTCAGCGGCGGGACGGTCACCGTGCTCGGTCAACCGGCGGGCACCCCCGCGCTGCGAAACCGGGTGGGCTACCTGACCCAGGCACCGAGTGTCTACGCCGACCTGACCGTCCGGGAGAACGCCCGCTACTTCGCGGCCCTGTACGGGCGTGGGCGCGTCGAGGCCGACCGGGCGATCAGCGACGTCGGGCTGGCCGAGGCCGCTGGTCAACTGGTCGGCACCCTCTCCGGCGGTCAACGCAGCCGAGCCTCGCTGGCGTGCGCCCTGGTCGGGGAGCCGGAACTGGTCATCCTCGACGAGCCGACAGTCGGCCAGGACCCGGTTCTGCGGGCCGACCTGTGGGCCCGGTTCCACGCGATGGCCGCCGCCGGCACCACCCTGCTGGTGTCCAGCCACGTGATGGACGAGGCGGCGCGCTGCGACCAACTGCTGTTGATCCGCCAGGGTCGGTTGATCGCCGACGACAGCCCGGCCGCGATCCGCGCCGCCGCCGGCGTGGACGACCTCGACGAGGCGTTCCTGCGGCTCATCCGGGCCGGCGAGACCGCCGCCACCAGCACCGACGCGACAGCCGCACGGGAGACAGCATGAACCCGCGAATCCTCGCCGCCACCACCGGCCGCATCCTGCGTCAGCTCCGGCACGACCGGCGGACCATCGCGCTCCTCGTGGTGGTGCCGGCCGTCCTGCTCACCCTGGTCTACTTCATGTACGCCGACCAGCCGACCCCGCCCGGCCAGCCGACCACCTTCGACCGGATCGCGCTGGTGATGCTCGGCATCTTCCCCTTCGTGATCATGTTTCTGGTGACCAGCATCGCCATGCTGCGGGAACGCACCTCGGGCACGCTGGAGCGGCTGCTCACCACACCGCTGGGCAAGCTCGACCTGCTCTTCGGGTACGGCATCGCGTTCGGGCTGGCCGCCGCCGTGCAGGCCGCCGTCGCCGCCGCGGTGGCGTACTGGGTCTTCGATCTGGAGACCGCCGGCAGCATCGGGCTGGTGCTCGGGATCGCCGTGCTCGACGCCGTGCTCGGCGTCGCCCTGGGGCTGCTGTGCAGTGCCTTCGCGCGCACCGAGTTCCAGGCAGTACAGTTCCTGCCAGTCGTGGTGGTCCCCCAGTTGCTGCTCTGCGGGCTGTTCGTGGCCCGCGACCAGATGGCCGGCTGGCTCCAGGCGCTCAGTGACGCCTTCCCCCTGTCGTACGCCATCGAGGCGTTGCAGGAGGTCGGCGCCCACGCCGAACCGACCGGTCGGATGTGGCGCGACGTCGCCGTGGTGTTCGGCGCGGTGGTGCTGGCGCTGGTGCTCGCGGCGGCCACCCTGCGCCGACGCAGCGGCTGACCGCAAGCGCCGGGGGCGGCGGCCGGCGCGGCAGCCGACCCCGGCGTGGGCCGGGCCGGCCCACGACGGGCCGAGGCGGACGAACGAAGGGCGGCGATGACGCGGCGGACCGGCAGGCGACCCGGCAACCCGGGCACCCGGGAGGCGATTCTCGACGCGGCGCGGACGGCGTTCGCCGAACGTGGCTACGACGCCGCCTCCATCCGGGGCATCGCCGGTACGGCGCAGGTCGACCCGGCGCTGGTGCACCACTACTTCGGCAGCAAGGACCAGCTCTTCCTGGCCGCGATGAACTTTCCGGTCGACCCCGGTCAACTGGTGCCGAGGGTGCTCGCCGGCGACCGGGACGGCGTCGGTGAGCGGATGGTGCGCATCTTTCTCGGCGTCTGGGACTCCCCTGCCGGCAGCGCCGCGCAGGCACTGCTGCGATCCGCGGTGAGCAACGAGTGGACCGCTCGACTGCTGCGTGAGTTCGTCACCACCCAGGTGCTGCGCCGGGTGCTGGAGAACCTCGACGTCGATCCGGCCGAGCTACCACTGCGGGGCTCCCTGGTGGCCACCCAGATGATCGGCCTGGCCATGATGCGGCACGTGGTGCGCCTTGAGCCGGTCGCCTCGGCGGACCCGGAAACCCTGGTGGCCGCGATCGGCCCCACGATCCAGCGCTACCTCACCGGCCCGCTGCCCAGCTGACCCGACAGCGCCCCGGACCCCCTCGCGGATCCCGGACACCCCTCCGCGATCTTGCACTTTCTGCCCCGGCGAAAGGGATACACCACGCACATCGACGACCGAAAGTGCAAGATCGGCGCAGGGGTGGGGCGGCGCGGGGCTGGGCCGGTCAGCGCGGGGGGCGGGCGTCGGCGGTGAGTCGGAGCGGCGGTAGCAGGCGGGGCAGCTCGGCCGGGTCGGCCACCGGACCCGGGAAGGCCAGCCGGACCCGACGCCGGGCACCGGGTTGGCCGAGGGCCACCACCAGCCCGTAGCGGTCGATGCGCACCACCCGGGGCGGCCCGTCCGGGGTCTGATCGGTCAAACCGAGCTGCCGACGCAGGTACTCCGTCACCTGAGCGCCGTGGCACTCGGCGAGGTCGGCGAGCAGGCGGGCCTCGACCGGGTGCACCGGGTCCGGCTCGGCCTCGGCGTACTCCACCGGGTCGATCCGCTGCACGACGCCGGCCCGCTCCCAGCGGACCTCGACCACCTCGAAGCGGAACAGCCGGAACCGGGTGCCCAGGTCGAGCAGGTCGCCGGTCGGCTCCACAGTGGCGAACTCGACCGCCGCGTCGCGGGCCTCGTCGCCGCGCAGCTCGGCCGCCCAGCCGGACACCCAGGCGCGGCCCAGGCCGGGCGCGCCGGCGGCGGGCGGCAGATCGAGCACGTCGAGCACCACCGCCACGTCGCTGCCCCCGGCGGCCGGTTGCAGGGCGGCGGCCAGGTGGCTAGCCACCGGCACCAGCAGCAGCACCCGCCCGTCCGAGTCGGTGACATGCCGAGCATGGTGCGGGCCCGGCCGGTGGGCCAGGTGCACGAGGCCGGGCAGGCGGCCGGCGACGAGGGTACGGACGATCTCGGCGGAGTTGGGCCGCATGGGCGCGACCTCCTTCAGAGGTTAGGCTTACCTAACCCGGAGCCTAGAGCACCCGCCCGTCGGCGTCCACCACACCGCGCACCTCAGCGGGTCTGCTCCAACCAGGAGGCGTAGAGCAGGCCGTACACCGAGTCGGCGTCGCGGACCAGCTCGTCGTGCGGGCCGCGCTGCACCACCCGACCCCGGTCCACCACGATCACCTCGTCGGCGGCCTGCGCCGTGGAGAGCCGGTGCGCGATGGCCAGGGTGGTCCGACCACGGGTGACCGCGTCCAACGTGCGTTGCAACCGCACCTCCGTCGCCGGGTCCACAGCGCTGGTCGCCTCGTCGAGCACCAGCAGGTCCGGGTCGGCCACGTACGCGCGGGCCAACGCGACAAGCTGGCGCTCCCCGACGCTGAGCGCCTCGCCGCGCTCCCCGACCGGGGTGTCCAGGCCCGCCGGCAGGCCCTGCAGCCAGTCCGACAGGCCCAGCTCGGTGAAGGCGGCGCTCAACTGCTCGTCGGTCAGCTCCGGCCGGGCGAACCGGACATTGTCCCCCACCGTCGCGTCGAAGAGGAACCCGTCCTGCGGCACCATCACCACGCGGGAGCGCAGCGAGTCGAAGCGGACGTCGGTCAGCGGCACCCCGGACAGCAGCACCGCCCCGGCCGACGGGTCCATCAGCCGGGTCAGCAACTTGGCGAAGGTGGTCTTGCCGCTGCCGGTCTCACCGACCACCGCCACCCGGCTCTTCGCCGGAATCTCCAGGTCGATGTCGTGCAGTACCGGCGGACCACCCGGATAGGCGAACCGCACACCGGAGAACCGGATGTCCAGTGGCCCGCCCGGCAGCTCCCGCCCCTGCTCCCCCGGGTCGGCCACGTCCGGGGCGACGTCCAGGACGTCCAGCACCCGACGCCAGCCGGCGATCGCGTTCTGCGCCTCGTTGAGCACCTCGGTGGCGATCTGCACCGGCTGGATGAAGAGCGTCACCAGGAAGAGGAACGCGGTCAGCTGGCCGATCGACAGCGTGCCGTCCACCCCTAGCAGCACGCCGAGCACCACCACGCCGGCCAGCGCCAGCCCCGCCGCCAACTCCCCGACGGAACTGCCCACGATGCTGATCCGGATCGCCCTCTGCTGCGCCAACCGCTGCCTGTCGATCGCCTCGTCCAGCCGCCGCTCGGTGCGCCCGGCGATCCCGTACGCCCGGATCACCGGCGCGCCCACCACGCTCTCGCCGATCGCGCCGAGCAACGTCCCGGTGTGTTGGCGCACCGTCGCGTACGCCGTGCCGAGGCGGCGTTGCAACTGCCGGATGACGAACACCGCCGGCGCGAACGCCGCCAACACCACAAGTGTCAACTGCCAGGAGTACGCCAGCATGACGGCGGTCGTGACCACCAGCTGACCGAGGTTGACCAGCAGGATCACCCCGCCCCACTGGAGGAACTGGGTGATCTGGTCGACGTCGCTGGTGACCCGCGAGACCAGCGAACCGCGCCGCTCCGACTGCTGGTGCAACATCGACAGGTCGTGCACGTGGCGGAACGCCCGCGTCCGGACGTTGGCCAGCGCCGTCTCGCTGACCGTGAACAGCCGGCGCATCATCAGGTAGCCGCAGATCGTGGTGACCGTCAGGATCGCCGTGGTGATCGCCACCACCGTCCAGACCACGTTCAGATTCAGACCACCGACGAGGCCCCGGTCGATGCCCTGCTGCACGGCGACCGGCACGGCGACCCGACCGACCATGTAGACCAACGCCAGGGCCAACGTGCCGGCCAGACCGATCCGTAGCTCCGGCGAGAGCGCCAGGCCACGACGCAGGGTCTGCCAGGTCGTCTCCTGCCGGACCTCCTGCTCGTCACTCGTCTCCGTAGTCGCGCTCACCGGTCCCGCCCTTCGTTCGCGGCTGCGGGGCTCCGCTGCGCTGCACTCCTCGCGCTCACCGGTCCACCTCGATTTCCAGGCCCGACGGCAGCGGCGCCACGTCGTCGCCGTACGAACTCTCCTGCGCCCGCTCCACCTCGGCCTGCTCGTAGGCGGTGACCAGGTCGACGTAGCCGGGCACGGTGGCCAACAACTCGCTGTGGGTGCCCCGGGCGACCACCCGTCCCTGCTCCACGTAGATGACCTCGTCGGCGAGCGCGATGGTGGCCCGGCGGTACGCCACCACAAGGATCGACGCGGCCGGAACTCCCGCCTGCGTTGTCGACGACCGCAGCCCCGCCAGGATGGCCGCCTCCACTCGAGGATCGACAGCGCTGGTCGCGTCGTCGAGCACCAGCAGGCGCGGTCGACCGGCCAACGCGCGAGCCAGGGTGAGCCGCTGGCGCTGACCGCCGGAGAGCGAGGTGCCCCGCTCGCCGACCATGGTGTCCAGACCGTCGGGCAGCGCGGCGACGAAACCGTCCGCCTCGGCCAGCCGCAGCGCCGCCCAGACCACCTCGTCGTCGACGCCGGGCCGGTCGAGGGCGATGTTGGCGCGGACCGTGTCGTCGAAGATGAAGGGCACCTGGGCGACCAGGGCCACAGTGCCGGCCAGCGACGCCGAGGTCAGCTCGCGCACGTCCACGCCGTCCAGGCTCACCGTGCCGGAGTCCGGGTCGACGAGGCGCACCGCCAGCGAGGCGATGGTGGACTTGCCGGCGCCGGTCGGCCCCACCAGGGCCACCGTCCGACCGGACGGCACAGTGAAGCCGACCTCGCCGAGGACCTGCGCGCCGGGCGGGTGCGCTTCGGCCGGCGGGTAGGAGTAGTGCACGTCGGCGAAGGTGAGGGTGGCCGGGCCGGCGTCGGCCGGGTCGAGCACCCGCTGCCCGTACGGCATCTCGCCGGTGGCGTCGAGCACCCGGCGCACCCGGTCCCAGCCGGCGACGCTGCGCGGCAGCTCGGCCAGCACCCAACCGATGGCCCGCACCGGGAACGCCAGCACTGTGAAGAGGAAGGCCACGCTGACCAGCTCGGTCACGCTGATCGCGCCCTGGCGCAGCCGGAACGCCCCGACCACCAGTACGGCGAGGGTGCCGAGGCTGGGCAGCGTCTCCAGCAGCGGGTCGAAGATGCCGCGCAGCCGACCGACCGCGATCAGCGAGTCGCGCAGCTCACCGGCGCGGCCCGCGAACCGGGCCGTCTCCTGGGCCTCGCGGCCCATGGTCTTGACCACCAGGGCCCCGTCGAAGCTCTCGTGGGCGATCCCGCTGACCTCGGCGCGAAGGCGCTGCGCCCGGGCCTGCCGAGGGGCCATCCGGCGGGAGTAGACGACGTTGAGCGCGAACAGCGCGGGGAAGACCGCGAGCCCGACCAGGGCGAGCGCCCAGTCGGTGGCGAAGAGCGACACGATCGCGCCGACCAGCATCACCAACGTGCCGACGGCGAACGGCAGCGGCGCGATCGGGTACCAGGCCGCCTCCACGTCCGAGTTGGCGTTGGACAGCAGGGTGCCGGTGGAGTTGCGGTGGTGCCAGGACAGCGGCAGCTCCAGGTACCGACGGGTCACCCTGCGGCGGTAGGAGGCCTGGAGGCGGTACTGCATGTAGCCGGCGCCGAGCCGGCGGCCGAAGATGCCCGCCACCCGCAGCACGCTGATCCCGAACAACGCCGCCGCGGCCAGCGCCAGGGTGCCGGCGCCCACCTCGCCGCGTTCGATGGCCGGGAGCGCCACCTCACCGATGACCGAGCCGACCACCCGCGCGCTGACAATGATCATCCCGCCGAAGAGCACGCTGCCGACGACCGCCACCGAGAAGATCCTCGGCTGCTCACGGATCGCCTGCCGCAGGACCCCCAGCCCTCGACTGAGAACGTCCCGACTTGTCTTGCTCGCCACGCTCTCCCCCGCCGTAAGCCGCAATTATCTCCCTCATCCTTACCGGTCGGGGCCAGTGCCGCCGACCCTGACTGGATATGTCGACCATCACGTACCGGACGGCGGCGTGCCGCGAGCGCCGACCCGCGTCCGCTGTCGCGCGCCGACGGGCCACCGGGCCTACGATCGGGCCATGCCGCGGTACGCCCGAGCCGAGCGCGAGGCGCTGGCCGATCTTCTCCTGGCCCTCGGGCCGGACGCCCCGACCATCAACGAGGGCTGGGCGACCCGTGACCTCGCCGCGCATCTGGTGCTGCGGGAGCGCCGTCCGGACGCGGCGGGTGGGATCGTGCTGCCGCCGCTGCGCGGCTACGCCGAGCGGGTCCGTCGGCGACTCGCCGCACAGCCCTACCCCGAACTGGTGGCACAGGTGCGCCGACCGCCGCTGTGGAGCCCGGTCAGCAACCCGCTGACCGACGAGTTGGCCAACACGATGGAGTTCTTCATCCACCACGAGGACGTCCGGCGGGCCGGCTCCGGGTGGCAGCCGCGCGACCTGTCCACCGGCCTGCAGAGCGCCCTCTGGAAACGCGCGACCCCGATGGCCCGGCTGGCACTGCGTCGCTTTCCAGCGGACCTCTACGTGCAGGCGCCCGGCCACGGTGAGATTTCCCTCGGTCGCGGTGGTGAGCCACTGCGCCTGGTCGGCGCCCCGGCCGAGCTGGTGCTGTTCTTCTCCGGCCGGCAACGGGTGGCCCGGGTCCAACTGAACGGCTCGACGGAGGCGGCTCGGCGGCTCCGCGCCGCCAACCTGGGCATGTGACTATGTGTGCGTAAACAGTCACCAAACGACTGTGGAATTTCCCACACCCAGCGAAACACGCTGATACCTCCTCCCGTACGCTTCACCGCGCCGCTCCGCGCCGGGCGGTACGAAGTGGGGGCGCACTGTGCGGGACTTCGCGATTTCGGCGCTGCGGGAACCCCCGTTTCCCACGGGACGCCACGGGGCCACGGACCAGGTGGCGAGTGAGAGCATCGAGTGGGCGCGTGCGTTCGGGCTGGTCGATTCCAGTCAACGTGTGCACCGCCTGGAACGGGCCGACGCCGCCGGACTGGCCGGCCGCGCCTGTCCGGACGGCTCTGTGGAGGGCCTGCGGCTGCTCACAGACCTGATCAGCTGGCTCTTCGTCATGGACGACGCCTGCGACGAGGACGGCCTCGGCGCCGACCCGGTCCGACTGGGCCCGGCGATCAGCACCCTGCTCGACGTGCTGGATCGCTGTGGTGACCCGTACGTCGTACCGCCCGCCGTCGGGCCACTGGGCGACGCGTTGCACGACCTCTGCCGCCGGACCCGGCTGCACGATCACGCCGGTTTGCTGCTGCGGTTCGTCAGCCAGATGCGCGAGTACCTGTTGGCGCTGCTCTGGGAGGCGGGCAACCGGGAACGTCGGCGCGTACCCGAGGTGGCGGAGTACGTGCAGCTGCGCCGGCACATCGGCGGCGTGCACCCCTGCCTCACGCTGACCGACCTGGCGTCGACCCGGCCCTCCGGGCCAGCCCAGCGCGCACACCCGGGGCTGGTCGCCCTGGACCTGCTGGCGGTGGACCTGGTCTGCTGGTGCAACGACCTCTTCTCCTACGGCAAGGAGAGCCAGGTCGACCCGGACGCGCACAACCTGGTCACGGTGATCGCCCAGGACAGCGACGCGGACGAGGTGACAGCGCTCCGGAGTGCGGCACACCGGTTCAACGAGGGTTTGGCGACGTATCTGGACGCGGAGGACGCGCTGCGCACCGCCGGCGACGACGCGATCCGCGACGCCCTGGCTGCCCGGCGCAACTGGGTCCGGGCCACCTACGACTGGTCAGTGGTGGCTGCCCGGTACGCCTGATCGGCCGTACCGGTTGGTGGGATGGGCCGGCCGGACGATCACCAGGGCTAGCCGATGCACGGCGGCAGGCAATACTCTTCGGTAACCATCATGACGTGACGACCGTCACGCCACCACCCCCGAAGGCGGCTACAGCGATGGCTCTCGATGTACCGTACCGCTCCATCCCGGACATGTTCCTCAAGCGCGTGGCGGCCACCCCCGACCGGCACGCGTTCGCGTCCCCGAACCCCGACGACTCGGGGCCCATCTGGCTGACCTGGGCGCAGGTCGGTCAGCGCGCCAAGGCAGTCGCCGCCGGTCTGCACGGACTGGGCGTCGGCCAGGAGGACCCGGTCGCGATCCTCGCCAACACCCGGCTGGAGTGGGTGATCGCCGACCTCGGCATCATGTGCGCCGGCGGCGCGACCACCACCGTCTACCCGACCACCGAGCCGGCCGACGCGACGTACATCATCGCCGACTCCGGGTCGACTGTGCTGTTCGCGGAGAACCCGGCCCAGGCGGCGAAGATCGCCGGGGCTACACTGCCCGCGCTCACCCACGTGGTGCTCCTCGACGGCGCCGTCGACCCGAACGCCGCGATCCCGCAGTTGACGCTCGCCGACCTGGAGGAGCGCGGCACCCAGGCGCTGGCCGCCGAGCCGGAGCTGATCGACATGCTGGTGGCCGGCATCGGCCCGGACCACCTGGCCACCCTGATCTACACCTCCGGCACCACCGGCCAACCCAAGGGCGTCGAGCTGTTGCACGGCGGCTGGTGCTGGGAGGCCGTGGCGCAGGCGGAGGTCGGGCTGCTGCGCGACGACGACCTTCAGTACCTGTGGCTGCCGCTGGCCCACTCGTTCGGCAAGACCCTGCTCTGCGGGGCCATCCACGTCGGCCTGCCCACCTACGTCGACGGGCGGGTGGACAAGCTGGTCGAGCTTCTCTCGGTCATCCGTCCGACGCTGATGTGCGGCGCTCCCCGGGTGTTCGAGAAGGTCTACAACAAGGCCGTCACCACCGCGCAGGGCGCCGGTGGCGCGAAGGCGAAGATCTTCGGCTGGGCCGTCGGCGTCGGCAAGGAGAAGGTCGCCCTGGAGCAGGCCGGCAAGCCGGTGCCGGCCGTGCTGAAGCTGCGCTACGGGCTGGCCGAGAAGCTGGTGTTCAGCAAGCTCCAGGCCCGCCTGGGCGGCCGGATGCGGGTGCTGGTGTCCGGCGCCGCGCCGCTCAGCCCGGAGATCGCCACCTTCTTCGCCGCCGCGAACCTGCCGATCTCCGAGGGCTACGGCCTGACCGAGACCAGCGCTGGCAACTTCGTCAACCCCCCGGCCGGGCTGCGGATCGGCACCGTGGGCCGGGCGATGGGCGACCTGGAGTGCAAGATCGACACCGACGGGGAGATCCTGGTGCGGGGTCGGCCGGTGATGCGCGGCTACCACAACCTGCCGGAGGAGACCGCCGCCTCGTTCACCGAGGACGGCTTCTTCCGTACCGGTGACATCGGCACCCTCGACGAGCAGGGCTACCTCCGCATCACCGACCGCAAGAAGGACCTGGTCAAGACCTCGGGCGGCAAGTACATCGCGCCGTCGCACATCGAGGGGATGTTCAAGGCCATCTGCCCGTACACCTCGCAGGCGGTCGTCGTCGGTCAGGCCCGCAACTTCTGCACGATGCTTGTCACCCTGGACCCGGACGCGATCCAGGGCTGGGTCGCCGGCGGCCCCCTCGAAGGGCGCAGCTACACCGAGATCGTCGCGTCGGCTGAGGCCCAGACGATGGTCGAGGAGTACGTCGCCCAGCTCAACGCCAAGCTCAACCGCTGGGAGACGATCAAGAAGGTGGCCATCCTGCCGCGCGATCTGACGATCGAGGACGGCGAGATCACCCCGTCGTTGAAGATCAAGCGGCGTGGGGTGGAGAGCAACTTCTCCGCCGAGATCGACAAGATGTACGCCGGCACCCTCGCCGAGCTCTGACGCGTCGCCGGTGGCCCCGCACCCGCTCGGGTGCGGGGCCACCGGCGTTCGTGGCAGCAGGGCGTTCAGGCGATGACGGCCGGCTCGCGCCACCGCTGGCGGCCGGCCCGGTCCAGGTCGTAGCGGATCGCCGCGATCCGTCCGACGGCCTCCACGAGGTCCGCCGCGGGCAGGGTGAAGGGCAGCCGCAGGAAGCGCTCCAGGGTGCCGTCCAGCCCGAACCGGGGGCCGGGGGCCAGCCGTACGCCGACCTCCTCCGCGGCCCGGGCCAGCGCGCTCGAGACCGGGCCGTCCAACTCGGCCCAGAGCGTCACGCCACCCCGTGGCACTGTGACCCGCCACTCCGGCAGTTGGCGCGCCAGCGCGCCGAGCAGGGCGTCCCGCTGGACGGCCAACTGGACGCGGCGGTCGGCGACGATGGCCTCGGCGTCGGCGAGCAGGTGCACCGCGACGAGTTGGTCCAGCACCGGGCTGGCCATGTCGACCCCGACCCGCACGGCGGCCAGCCGCTGCACCTGCGGCGCGGACGCGCGTATCCAGCCGATCCGCAGGCCACCCCAGTAGGGCTTGCTCATCCCGCCGATGCTGACCACCCGGCTGTGCCGGTCGTAGGTGGCGACCGGGGGTGGCACCTCGGTGCCGTCCATCGACAGGTCCACGAAGGACTCGTCGATGATCAGGTCGGTGCCGGCCGCGTGCGCGGCGGCCACCACGCGCTCGCGCAGCCAGGCGGGCATCAGGTGCCCCGTCGGGTTCTGGAACTCCGGAATCAGGTAGGCTAGCTTGGGCCGGGTCTGTCGGAGACTGCCCAGCAGGAGGTCGGGCTCCCAGCCGCCGTCGCCGGCCAGACCGTGGGTGGTGATCCGGGCCCGCCGGCCGGCCAGCGCGGCGAGGGCGTTGGGGTAGGTCGGGGACTCGACCAGCACGGTGCCGCCCGGGGCCAGGGCGAGCCGCAGCACCAGATCCAGTGCGTGCTGGGTGCCGCTGGTGACCATGATCTGGTCGGCCGAGGTGGGCAGACCCCGGGCGGTGTACGCGTCGGCCACCGCCTCGCGCAGCTCGATGATGCCGGTCGGGTGGTAACCGGCCCCGCTCAGGTAGCGGGGCAGGTCCTCGGTGGCGGCCCGCGCGGCCGACAGCAGTTGCGGCGGGGCGGCCAGCGCCGCGACGCCGAGGTCGAGCATCTCCCGGTCGTCCAGCGGGGTCCACAGGCCGGTGCTGGCCACCCGGTGGTTGCCGGGCAGCATCGTCCAGCTGCCGGCGCCCCGCCGGCTGGCCAGGTGCCCGGTCTCGCGCAGCTGCCGGTAGGCGGCGGTGACAGTGGTCCGGCTGATCCGCAGCGCCTCGGCCAGCTCCCGTTCCGCCGGGAGGCGGACGCCCAGCGGCAGCCGGCCGTCGGCGAGCAGCCCGCGCACCGAGCCGGCCAGCGCGGCGTAGTCGGGGCTGCGGCGGCGGCCCGGCAGGGCATGCCACTGCCCGAGCAGACGGGCCAATTGGACGCCGCGCACCTGCCCAGTCATAGCCACTCCTCGGATATTGGCTTCTTCCTCGATGAGGATTGGCACCTAGGGTGGCATGCATGGCACTGCTTGGCAATCTGCGGCACCGGCCGGTTCGACGGCTGGTCCAGCTCTACCTCGGGCTCACTGTCTACGGCGTCAGTATGGCCCTGATGATCCGCTCCAACCTGGGCCTGGACCCGTGGGACGTGTTCCACCAGGGGCTATCCGAGCTGACCGGGCTCTCCTTCGGCACCGTCACCATCGGCGTCGGCGCGCTGGTCCTGCTGCTCTGGATCCCGCTGCGGCAGCGGCCCGGCCTCGGCACTGTCAGCAACGTCGTGGTGATCGGCCTGGTCGTGGACGCCACAGTGGCTCTGCTGCCCGCGGGTGGCCCGCTCAGCGTCCGGATCCCGATGCTGGTCACCGGGATCGTCGCCAACGGCGCCGCCACCGCTCTCTACCTCGGCGCCCGGTTGGGGCCCGGCCCCCGCGACGGTCTGATGACCGGGTACGTGGCCCGCCGGCCCGGCCGGTCGATCCGGCTGGTGCGCACCGTCATCGAGGTCGCCGTGCTGGCCCTGGGCGCTCTGCTCGGCGGCACGGTCGGCGTGGGCACCGTCGCGTACGCGCTGGCCATCGGTCCGTTGGCCCAGTTCTTCATCCCGCTGTTCGCCGTGCCGGAGGGCACCGCGCCGGACAGCGCCGCACCCCCGCCGGGTAGCGCCGCGCCGGCCACCCCCGCCGGCTGAACCCTCACCGACCGTCCGCGAACCGGTACGTCGCGGTGGTGCCACGTACCGGTTCGAGGGTGGGTGTTCCCTTCCGCGACGCGCGCCGTCATCATCTCTGCATGGGGGAGAACGGTTGGCGCTGGAACGACGCCTGGATCTTCGTGTCGCTCGTCATCGCGAGCGGGGCCGGACGGCACCGTCGGTCGGCGACAAGCCGGCGGCCGGAGGGCGTCCGCCTGACCGACGTGCTCTCCACCGCCGACCACCTCAACCACGCGATTCCGCAGCGACACGAGGTCGAGGCCGCGGTCCAGCGGCTGGTCGGCGCCGGGCTGGTCAGCGTCGCCGACGGCTGGTTCCGGATCACCGCCGAGGGTGAGCAACTGTGGCGTACCCGCCCGCGCGCGGGTGTGGCGACCATGGTGGACACCGTGCAGGGTGTGTTGACCCGCCGGCACGCGCCCGGCAGCGCGGACTGGATCCTGGACGAGGCCGACCACGCGGCTGCCGTCCAGGAGTACGCGGTCCGTTCGATCCCCACCCCGCGTCGGTCACCGGAGGGGCACTCCGGTGAGCGCTGACCTCTGTCGTCGCGATGCTCGGCGCGGCGGAGGCGGCCAAGGATCAGCGACGCGGGACCGGCGCAACGGGCAGCGGCAGGACCAGCAGGTGCATGGGGGTGCCGTCGGGCATCGCTGACCCGCCGACCTGCTGCCATCCCGCGCGCTGGTAGACGGCACGGGCCGGTGCTGCCGGATTGGACGCGAGAGTTGCCCACCGCTCGGGCCGCCCGTCGAGGAGCCGACGGATCAGTTCCGCGCCGATGCCCGCACCGCGCCGGTCGGGATGCACAATCCACTCCATCACCGCGAACTTGTCGGCGGCCCGCAGATCGCTGGAAGGCTCGGTGTCGGCGCGCGTCCACCAACGGCCGGCTGGCAACCTCCACCCGTACGCCGCACCCACCAGCACGCCCCCATCCTTGGCAACCACGAGAGTGAACCCGTCGCGTCGCGTCTCGTCGGGCAAACCATTGGTGAAGCCGGCCACCTGCTCCGGTCCCTCGACGTACGGTGGCTCGGCGTAGACGACCGCGTACAGACGCACCAGCGCCGGAACCAGCGCCGTGGCCGATTCGGCGGTGTGCACGCTGTACGTCACCGGCATAGCGGATGAACCTAGGCCCGAACCCGGTCGGCGAGATCCGCGAACGCCGGCCTTGACCGCTCGGTCGTGGGTACGGCAGCCGTGACCTGGGCGGCCACCGACCGCAGCAGGTGGTTGTGGAGGCGAACTGGCAGTGCGTCGAGGGTGTCGGCGGCATGACGCAACCCGTCGGGAATGTGCCCGCCCCGAATCAGCCGGGCAGCCTGATGCAGTTGCACCTGCGCACGTAACCGCACCTGCGACGCCGGGTACAGGTCGAGGGCCCGCTCCTGCGCGGCCTCCGCGTCGACCAGACGGCCGGCGTGCGTGTACACCCACGATTCGGTGTGGTGAAGCCGATGCTCCGGCCACCCCCACAACGACTCCACGTCGCCCGCTATCGCGGCCGGTAGCTGCTGGGCCAGGTCGGCGAGTTGCCGCACCGTCGCCACCGCCTCCGCATGCCGCCCGGCCAACGACAGGGCTTGGGACCGGCCGGCGAGCAACCCGCAGGCCGCCGACGTGGCCTCTCGGCCCAGCAGAGGCAATGCCTTGTCCGACAGGGCGACGATCGTCGACGGTCGGCGTCCGTCGTAGCAGCCGTTCACCACATCCCACGCTCGCACCAACATTCGAATGTCGGTGTCCCCCGATTCGCCGGCGACGCGATGGGCGGTCTGCCACCAGCGGCGACCCATCACGGTCTGCCCCGACGCGACAAGGCTCAACGCGACGATGACGGATAGGTGCGCGGCAGCCCGCAGGAGACCAGGTCGGCGCCTACCGGTGTCGGCTGCGACCTGGTGTTGCAGCACGGTCAGGTCGGCTCTCAGCTGGGCCATCAGCGCGGGATGGGCTTGCCGGTAGTAGCTGTGGCCGTACTCGGCCGCGATCTGCTCCCACTCGTCGTGGTCGGGCGTCACCGCGTCGCCGAGGCCGTGGCGAAGGGCTTCGAACCCTGCCAGAGGCGCGACGGCGGGGGCGGCGGCCAAGGTGGTCATGGCACGCAGCATGGTGCGTCTGTGCATGTCGGTGGCACCGGCTCGGTCGGTCCGGTACGCCTCGACGAGCGCGCCGTCAGCGTCCAAGGCCCGATCGCAGGCCGCGGCCAGCGCATCGGTGGGACGGCGTCCGCCACGCTCCACCTGAGCGATGTGGCTGTACTGAAAGTGGATGAGCGAACCGAGCTGCCGCAGGGACAGCCCGGCGCTCTCGCGATGCCGTCTGAGTAGCTGCCCGAAGGTGTCCATCTCCGACCCCCAGCGTGTGCAGGAGCGTGTGCACACCGCGCACGCCTGCCGTAGGCCCAGCTTATCGGCCACGCTCGACGTATCAGTCCATCTGGCGCAGCAGCTTCCGACGGGAGCGACGGGAACTGTGGACATCACCGGAAAGGCAGACACCCCTTGCCCTCGAAGCCGAACATGACCGACAGCCTTCAGGTGCCTACGGGCACCCCGCTGCACCTGCTGGCATGGGAGATCAGCCCCAATCCGACCAACCGCGACGAACTGGTGTGGGCGGTGGTGGTGGACCCGCAGCATGTCGGCGGCATGGTGCGGTTGCGGGGGCACACGTGCGCGGCCCCGTACCGAATTGTGCCGGCGGGTGGTGCTTCGAGGCGCAGGTGTCGGTTGCGGCGATCCTCGCGAACACGGAAGGAGTCCGGTGAGTGCGCCCAGCCCGGAGCAACTGGCCCGATGGTGGCGGGTTCTGGCCGAGCATGAGCAGCGACACGGGCGATGCCCGATCTGCGGCACCTGTGCCCGGTGCTGGGCATGGGCGGGAGCGTTCGCAAGTCTGATCGCGCACGACGCGTACCACCTGGGCCCGGCGCGGACGGCGGCCCCGCCTGGCTAGCGCACCGGATGGCCGCCGAGGCGCAGCGCGTCCTTGACCTCGGCGACGGTCAGCTCGCCGAAGTGGAAGACGCTGGCGGCGAGCACCGCGTCGGCGCCGGCGCCGATCGCGGGCGGGAAGTGGGCCACCTCGCCGGCGCCCCCACTGGCGACCACCGGCACGTCCACCACCGCGCGCACCGCGGCGATCAGCTCCAGGTCGAAGCCGGCCTTGGTGCCGTCGGCGTCCATCGAGTTGAGCAGGATCTCGCCCGCGCCCAGCTCGGCGCCCCGGTGCGCCCACCACACGGCGTCGATGCCGGTGCCGCGCCGACCGCCGTGCGTGGTGACCTCGAAGCCGCTGGGCGTGCCGCCGTTGGGCGAGCGCCGCACGTCGAGGGAGAGCACGAGCACCTGCCGGCCGAACCGGTCGGCGATCTCGGCGATCAGCTCTGGACGGGCGATGGCGGCGGTGTTCACACCAACCTTGTCCGCCCCGGCGCGCAGCAGCGTGTCCACGTCGGCGACCTGCCGGACCCCACCGCCGACGGTCAGTGGGATGAACACCGACTCGGCGGTGCGGCGCACCACGTCGAGCATGGTGCCCCGGTCGCTGGAGGACGCTGTGACGTCGAGGAAGGTCAACTCGTCCGCGCCGGCCCGGTCGTACGCTGCGGCCAGCTCCACCGGGTCGCCGGCGTCACGCAGGTCGAGGAAGTTGACCCCCTTGACCACCCGCCCGGCGTCCACGTCCAGACAGGGGATCACCCGTACCGCCACCGTCATGCCGCGAGCCTATCCTCCGCACACGCGACGGCGGTCGGCCCGATCGGGTCGACCGCCGCACACGAGTTCTGCGTCACACCTTGACGAGCATCTTTCCGAGGTTGTCGCCGCGCAGCAGGCCGAGGAACGCGGCCGGGGCGTTCTCGATGCCGTCCACGATCGTCTCGTCGTAGGACAGCGTTCCGTCGCGCAGCCAGCCCGCGACGTCGCGCACGAACGCCGCTCGCACGTCGTTGTGGTCGTTGACCAGGAAGCCGCGCAGGGTGAGCCGCTTGCCGATGACCAGCGCCAGGTTGCGCGGGGCGGCCGGCGGCTCGGTGGCGTTGTACTGCGCGATCATGCCGCAGATGGCGGCCCGACCGTGCAGGTTCATGGCCGAGATCGCGGCCTCCAGGTGATCACCACCGACGTTGTCGAAGTAGACGTCGATGCCGTCGGGGGCGGCCGCCCGCAGCGACTCGCGGACCCCGTCGTGGTAGTCGAAGGCGGCGTCGAAGCCCAGCGCCCGCAGCCGCTCGACCTTTGCCGGCGAGCCGGCGCTGCCGATCACCCGGCCGGCGCCCTTGAGCTTGGCGATCTGGCCGACCAGGCTGCCCACCGCGCCGGCCGCGGCGGACACGAAGACCGTCTCGCCGGGCTTCATCGCGGCAACCTCCAGCAGCCCGGCGTACGCGGTCAACCCGGTCATGCCGAGGACGCTCAGGTATGCGCTGACCGGGGCGATGCTCGGGTCGACCGGGCGAGCCGCGGTGGCGTCGAGCAGCGCGTACTCCCGCCAGCCCAGCCCGTGCAGGACTGTGGTCCCGACGGCGACATCCGCCGCCTCGCTGGCCACCACCTCGCCGATCGCGGCGCCGTCGAGCGGCGCGTCGAGCGCGAACGGCGGCACGTACGACTTGACGTCGTTCATCCGCCCGCGCATGTACGGGTCGACGGACAGGTACTGGTTGCGGACCACGATCTGGCCCGGTCCGGGCGTCGGGACCTCGGTCTCGACGAGCCGGAAGGTGTCGTCGGTGGGCCAGCCCTGGGGGCGGCTGGCCAGGTGGATCTCGCGGTTGCTGGTCATGGGGTGGTCGTCCTCTCGTCCGCGGATGGGGGCCTGGGGCCGCGAGGTCACGCGGACAGGGTCTCGCGGACGGTCAGCGTGACGTCGACGTTGCCACGGGTGGCGTTGGAGTACGGGCAGACCTGGTGGGCCTGCTCGACGACCTGCTCGGCGACCTCGCGGGGCGCGGCGGGCAGGTCGACGACGAGCTGCACGGTGAGCCCGAAGCCGCCGCTGCCGTTCGGGCCGATGCCCACCTCGGCGCCGACCACGGAACCGGTCACGTCGGCCTTGGCCCGGCGGGCCACCAGTCGCAGCGCGCTGTGGAAGCAGGCCGCGTAGCCGGCGGCGAAGAGCTGCTCGGGGTTGGCCGCGCCACCGGCGCCGCCCATCTTCTTCGGCACGGCCAGGTCGAGCGCGAACGTGCCGTCGGAGGTCTCGACGTGGCCGTCCCGGCCGTCGCCGGAGGCGGTCGCGGACGCGGTGTAGATGACCTGCATGAGAGTCACTGCTCCTTCTGTCGATGGATGGTGTCGGTGACCCGGGTGAGGGTGTCGCGCAGCGCGACGAGCTCGTCGAAGCCCAGCCCGGTGGCCAGCGCGATCCGCAGCGGGACGTCGCCGACCCGCTCGCGCAGCGCCCGGCCCTGCTCGGTGAGGCCCACCTCGACCCGCCGCTCGTCGCGGGCCGACCGCCGCCGCACCACCAGGCCCGCCCCCTCCAGCCGCTTGAGCAGCGGGGAGAGCGTGCCGGAGTCCAGTCGCAGCTCGGCGCCCAACTCGGACACCGTGGGGGCGTCATCGGGACGCTCCCAGAGCACCAGCAGCACCAGGTACTGCGGGTAGGTCAGCCCGACCTCGTCGAGGATCGGCCGGTAGACGTCGGTGAGGGCGCGCGACGCGGCGTAGAGCGCGAAGCACACCTGCCGGCGCAGCACCAGGTCATCGGTCACCGCTGAACCGTAGCCCACAATTAAGTTGTGCACAACTTATCGGGCCGCAGGACAACCGGCAGGCCGCTCGGGCGCATACCTCAACGATCGCCGAGGTACGCCTCCAACTCCACCTCGACCAGGTGCTCCGGGTCCAGCAGACCGGCCACCACCACCAGGGTGGCCGCCGGCCGGACCGCGCCGAAGACCGCGTTGTGCGCCCGGCCCACCTCGTCGGCGTGCAGCCGGTCCGTCACGTACATCCTGGTCCGGACCACGTCGCCCAGCTCCGCACCCACCTCGGCGAGCGCGGCCAGCCCGATGTGCAGCGCCTGCGCGGTCTGCGCGGCCGCGTCACCGACGTGCACCACCCGGCCGTCCACCGTCGCCGTACAACCGGCCGTCCAGGCCCGCTCACCGGCCCGGACCACCCGGGAGTACCCGTAACGCTGCTCCCACGGGCCACCCGACCCCAGCCGGGTCGTCGTCACGCCTCGGCCAGCGTCCGCAGCGCCTCGGCCACTGTGAAGGCACCCGCGTAGAGCGCCTTGCCGGCGATCACACCTTCCACCCCGGCCGACTCCAGACTCGCCAACGCCCGCAGGTCGTCGAGTGTGGACACCCCGCCCGAGGCGATCACCGGCCGGTCCGTACGGGCACACACCTCGCCCAGCAGATCCAGGTTCGGCCCGCGCATCGTGCCGTCCTTGGTGATGTCGGTGACCACATACCGGCTCGCGCCCGCCTTGTCCAGCCGCTCCAGCACCTCGTACAGGTCACCACCGTCGCGGGTCCAACCCCGCGCCGACAGGGTGTGACCCCGCACGTCCAGCCCGATGGCCACCCGGTCGCCGTACTCCGCGACCACCCGGTCACACCAGACCGGGTCCTCCAGGGCGGCGGTCCCGATGTTCACCCGGGCCGCACCGGTGCCCAACGCCGCGCGCAGCGACTCGTCATCACGGATGCCCCCGGAGAGCTCCACCTTCACGTCCAACTGGCGCACCACCTCCGCGAGCAGGTGCGCGTTGGTGCCCCGACCGAACGCCGCGTCCAGGTCGACCAGGTGGATCCACTCCGCGCCGTCCTGCTGCCAGGCCAGCGCCGCGTCCAACGGGTCGCCGTAGATGCTCTCGCTACCGACGGCGCCCTGCACGAGCCGGACGGCCCGGCCGTCAGCGACATCCACGGCGGGTAACAGGGTGAGGCTCAAGGTCTTCTCCTCGATCAGGTACGACGGTCCAGGGCGATCACGACGATCGCCGGCAGTACGAGCAGCAGGAGCACGATCAGCGCGATACGCAACGCCAGGTTGTCGACGAACGTCCAGATCAGGAGCAACGCCGCGCCGGTGAGCAGCGCGATCGCGGCCCGCTCACCCCGAGTGTGCCGGGCCAGCCGCCCGGAGCGACCCCGCCGCAGCTGCGGCGTCAAGCCGCGGACCACCGCGCGACGGCGCTGCCGGCGGGCGACCTGGCGCTGCCGTACCGCCCGCTCCCGAGCCTGCTCCGCCTCCCGCTCCGCACGCCGACGGGCGCGTTCCCGGCTCACCGCGACGCCCGCCGCTCGGACACCGCGCGACGACGCTCAGTCACCGCTGGGCAACGTGGCGAGCCAGTTGCGCAGCAGCGCGGCACCGGTGTCGGCGGACTTCTCCGGGTGGAACTGGGCAGCCGACAACGAGCCACGCTCCACCGCCGCGACGAAATCCGTGTCGTGGTGGGCGGTGGTCACCGTGGCACCGGCAGCGGCCAGCGCCGCCGGGTCGCCCATCGCGTACGAGTGGACGAAGTAGAACCGGCTCTGCTCCGTCAACCCGGCGAACAGCACCGACTCCCGGGGTGCCCGCACCGTGTTCCATCCCATGTGCGGCAACCGGGTGGCGGCCAGCCGGGTCACCCCGCCCGGCAGCAGGCCCAGCCCCTTGGTCACCACGCCGTGCTCGTCGCCGTGCTCGAACAGCACCTGCATGCCCACGCAGATGCCGAGCACCGGCCGGCCAGCAGCCACCCGTTCGGCGATCACCGGGCCGGCGCCCAGCGCCTCGATCCCCGCCATGCACGCCGCGTACGCGCCCACACCCGGCACCACCAGACCGTCGGCGGCAGCCGCCGCGGTCAGGTCGTCGGTCACCCGGACGTCCGCTCCGGCGGCGGCCAGCGCCCGCTCCGCGGAGCGCAGATTGCCCGAGCCGTAGTCGAGCACCACCACGTCACTCATGTCGTCACCCCGATCACCCGTTGTCCGGCAGCAGCCGCAGCACCCCGGCGACAGTGGCGAGCACCGCGAGCGCCGCGGTGATCAGCACGGCGGCCTTCGGCGCGCCCTGCCGGTAGAGCGACCAGGTGCCACCCACCAGCACCCCGGCCAGGATCAGCAGCAACGTCGGCAACGCGGCACCCATCAGAGCGCGCCCTTCGTGCTCGGGATCGCCCCGGCCGAACGCGGGTCGATCGAGGTGGCCTCGCGCAACGCGCGGGAGACCGCCTTGAACTGCGCCTCCACCACGTGGTGCGCGTCCGGGTGACCACACGGCCGGGCCGCCCGCAGCACGTCGACGTGCAGCGTGACCCGGGCCGCCTGGCCGAAGGACTCCCAGATGTGCCGGGTCATGCTGGTCGCGTACACCGGCCCGATGTAGGGGGCGAGCACCGGCTCGTCGTGCACCACGTACGGCCGACCGGAGAGGTCCACCGCGGCCCGGACCAGCACCTCGTCCATCGGCACGGTCGCCGAGCCGTACCGCCGGATGCCGGCCTTGTCGCCCAGCGCCTCGTCGAACGCCGCACCCAGGGCGAGCGCGGTGTCCTCGATCGTGTGGTGCGCGTCGATCTCCAGGTCACCGACTGTGCGCACGGTCAGGTCGAAGCCGCCGTGCCGGGCGATCTGGTGCAGCATGTGGTCGTAGAAGCCGACGCCGGTGCTGATCTCGGCGGCGCCGGTGCCGTCGAGGTCGATCTCGACGAGGACCTTGGTCTCCTTGGTGATCCGTTCCACCCGGGCGGTCCGACTCATGACGAAGTCTCCATTGCAGAAAGGAACGCGTCGGTCTCGGCGGCGGTGCCGGCGGTCACCCGCAGCCAGCCGGGCAGGCCGACGTCACGGACGAGCACACCCTGCGCCAGCAGGGCGTTCCAGACGACGGTCTGGTCGCCGCCCACCTCGAAGAGCACGAAGTTGGCGTCGCTGTCGGCGACCCGCAACCCCCGCTCGCGCAGCGTCGCCACGATCCGGTCCCGCTGCGCCATGATCGCGCTCACCGTACCGAGAAGGGCATCGCGGTGGGCCACCGCCGCGCGTGCGGCGGCCTGGGTGAGCGCGGAAAGATGGTACGGCAGACGGACGAGCTGCACCGCCCGCACCACCGCCGGGTCGGCGGCCAGGTAACCCAGCCGGCCGCCGGCGAAGCCGAACGCCTTGCTCATCGTCCGGGTGACCACCAGCCGCGGGTGGCCGGGCAGCACCGCGAGGGCGCTGACCGTCCCGGGCCGGGCGAACTCGGCGTACGCCTCGTCGACGACCACCATGCCGGGCGCGACGTCCAGCACCGCGGCGATCACCGCCGGGTCCAGTGCCGTTCCGGTGGGGTTGTTCGGCGAGCAGAGAAACACCACGTCCGGCCGGTGCTCGCGGACCTGGGCGACCGCCTCCTCGGCGGTCAACCCGAAGTCGACGCCGCGCGCGGCGGGCACCCACCGGGTGCTGGTGCCGAGGGCCAGCAGCGGGTGCATCGAGTACGCCGGAACGAAGCCGAGCGCGGTGCGCCCCGGCCCGCCGAACGCCTGGAGCAGCTGTTGCTGGATCTCGTTGGAGCCGTTGGCCGCCCACACCTGCTCGACGGTGAGCTCGTGCCCGAGGTATTCGGCCAGGTCGGCGCGGAGCGCCACCGCGTCCCGGTCCGGATAGCGGTTCAGCTCACGAAGCTCGGCAGCGAGCGCCTTGCCGATCGCCTCGACCACCGGCTCCGGCACCGGGTGGGAGTTCTCGTTGGTGTTGAGCCGCACCGGCACGTCCAGCTGCGGCGCCCCGTACGGCGACAACCCCCGCAGGTCGGCCCGGATCGGCAGATCGTCCAGATCGGTGCGCTCACTCACGCCGTGCCCCCCGGGAAACGGGCCTGGACCGCCTGGCCGTGCGCGGGCAGGTCCTCCACTCCTGCCAGGGTGACCACGTGCGGGGCCACCTCGCGCAGCGCGGCCTCGGTGTATTCGATCAGGTGCACGCCGCGCAGGAACGACTGCACGGACAGGCCGGAGGAGTGCCGGGCGCAGCCGCCGGTGGGCAGCACGTGGTTGGAGCCGGCGCAGTAGTCGCCGAGCGACACCGGCGACCAGGCACCCACGAAGATCGCCCCGGCGTTGCGGACCCGCAGCGCCCACTCCCGGGCGTCGACCGTCTGGATCTCCAGGTGCTCGGCCGCGTACGCGTCGACCACCCGCAGCCCCGCCTCCAGGTCGTCGACCAGGACCACACCGCTCTGCTCACCGGTCAGCGCCGTGGTGACCCGCTCGGTGTGCTTGGTCGCCGGCACCTGCCGGGCCAACTCCGCCTCGACCGCCTCGACCAACGCCACCGACGGGGTGACCAGCACGCTCGCGGCCAGCGGGTCGTGCTCGGCCTGACTGATCAGGTCGGCGGCCACGTGCGCCGGGTCGGCCGTGTCGTCGGCCAGGATGGCGATCTCGGTCGGCCCGGCCTCGGCGTCGATGCCGACCACACCGCGCAGCAGCCGCTTGGCGGCGGTCACCCAGATGTTGCCCGGACCGGTGATCAGGTCGACGGGGTCGCACCGCAGCTCACCCGCCGGGTCCACCGCCGCGCCGTACGCCAGCATCGCCACCGCGTGGGCCCCGCCCACGGCGTACACCTCGTCGACGCCGAGCAGCGCGCACGCGGCGAGCACCCGGGGGTCGGGCAGGCCGCCGTTGTCCTTCTGCGGCGGGCTGACCACCACCAGCGAGCGCACCTCGGCCGCCTGGGCGGGCACCACGTTCATCACCACTGTCGACGGGTACATCGCCAGGCCACCGGGCACGTAGAGGCCGACCCGGTCGACCGGCAGCCACCGCTCGGTGACAGTGCCGCCGGGCACCACCTTCGTGGTGTGGTCGGTGCGCCGCTGGTCGGCGTGCACCCGACGGGCCCGGGCGATGGACTCCAGCAGCGCGGCACGCACCGCCGGGTCGAGCACGCCCTCCGCCTCGGTGATCGCCTCGACCGGCACCCGCAGCACCTCCGGGGAGATGCCGTCGAAACGTTCGCTTGCCTCCCGGATAGCCGGGTAGCCATGCTCACGGACCGCCTCGACCAGGGGCCGGATGCGCTCGACGGCGACGGACACGTCGAGCTGGGCACGGGGCAGCAGGCGGCGCGGGTCACCGAGACCGTCGCGCAGGTCGATCCGATTCAGCACCCTTGCGAGTCTAGGCGGCCGGCCCGACGTCCACCCGAGCCGCCCGTCCGCTCAGACGGTGAGCCGGGCCACGCCCCCGGGGGCGAGATTGGTTAGGCTCGACCATGTGACCGCACGGCTGCCGGTTTTCCCGCTCGCAACGGTGCTCTTTCCCGGGTTGGTGCTGCCGCTGCACATCTTCGAGGAGCGCTACCGAGCGCTGGTCCGACACCTGGTCGACCTGCCCGAGGGTGCCCCGCGCGAGTTCGGCGTGGTGGCCATCCAGGCCGGCTGGGAGGTCGCGCCCGCCGGTCCCGCCGGCGCCCCGGCCTCGTCGAGCGTCGGCGAGGTGACGCTGCACGAGGTGGGCTGCACCGCCGAGCTGCGCCAGGTGACCGAGCTGGCCGACGGTGGCTTCGACATCGTCACTGTCGGCCGCCGCCGCTTCCGGATCGCCGAGGTCGACGACAGCGCCGAGCCCTACCTGACCGCCGACGTCGAGTGGCTGCCCGACCCGGGCGGCCCGGACGAGGTGGCCGATCTGCTGGCCGCCCGGGTGATCGCGGTGTTCCGGCAGTACCTCGGCCTGATCCGCTCCGACCCGGAGGAGATCTCCGAGCAGTTGCCGGAGGACCCGACTGTGCTCTCGCACCTGGTGGCGGCGACCGCGGCGCTCACCGTCGACGACCGGCAACGGCTGCTGGCGATCGACGACACCGCCTCCCGGCTCCGCGCCGAGCTGCGGTTGCTCAACCGCGAGGCGGCTCTGCTGCGTCAGGTGCGGGCGGTTCCGGTGCCGCTGGCGGAGCTGGCGTCCCCGCCGACACCCAACTGAACTCCCCCGGCTCGGGTTCCGGGCGTAACCCCGGCCACCGCGACCAGCCGGCCAGCAGGGTGTACATGACCGCGGCCCCGAACGCCGGCAGCAGCAGGTTGCCGTGCGGCACCGGCAGCACGCCGAGCAGCCAGTCCACCCCACCGGCCCGCAGGTCGGCGGGTTTGCTGAAGGCCTGCCCGGCCGGGGCGGTCGCCAGCAGCTTCTCGAAGGTGGCCAGGCCGATCCGCCGTCCCACCTGCCAGGCCACCGGCGCGGCGACCAGCGCGCCGAGCACCGCGGCGAGCAACCCGACCGGGCCGCGTCGCCGACGCAGCACGAACCACAGGGCGAGCGCCACGAGCAGCCCGAAGGCGAGCCCGAGCAGGCTGAACCATCCGTCGGCGGCGATCGGCTGCTCCGGTTGCGGCTCGGCGTAGATCGCCCCCTCGGCGGTCTTGAGAACCGGGGTGTCCGGCGCGAGCGCGGCCCAGAGCAGCCCGAGCGGAACACCCAGCGCGGCCAGCGCGAGCACGGCGGCCAGCACCGCCGCCAGGGCACGCAGCGGACGACGCGGCTCGTCGAACCGAAGCTCCAGCGAGCTCTGGTACGCCGCCGAGGCCGGCAGGTGGCCCGGGCCGAACTCGCCCGGCGCTGTCCCGGTCGACGGGTCGGCCTCCGGCGGTCTCGCGTCCGGCGTGCGGGGTCGCGCGGATTGGTCGGGCTCGTCGACGGGCCGCTCGCGATCGGGGTTGTCCGGGCTCACCCGATGATCCTCTCAGGCCCGGTGCGCGGCCGGGGCTCCGGTGGCGGCAGACCAGCTCACCGGGCGAACGGCTCCACCATCATCGCCGCGGCCCGCATCCACGCCTGCCGGGTCTCCGGCTGGAGCTGGTGGTACTCGATCGACGACCCGGTCTCCAGAGCCGGGTCGTACGGCACGACGGCCACGCCCCGGGTACGGGTGGCGAAGTGCCGCTCCAGGTCGTCCTGGAGCGTCGATCGGCCCGGGGTCGGGCAGGAGATGAGGGTGATGGCGTTGTCCGCCAACTCGCCCATGCCCTCCTCGTGCAGCAGGTCGAGCATCCAGTCCGCGCTGAACGCCGCGTCCTCCCGGGGCACTGTGGTCACCACCAGCTGGTCGGCGGCCTGCATCACAGTGCGCCAGTTGGGGCTCTCCACGTTGTTGCCGGTGTCCACGCAGACCACGTCGTGGGTACGCCGCAGCAGCTCCAGCACCCGCCGGACGGTGAACTGGTCCAGTCGCTGGGCGAAGCGCGGGCTCTCCTCGCCGGCCAGCACGTCGTACGAGCCGTCGGAGGCGTGCCGCAGGTAGTCGTCCAGCCGGTCCAGCAGGGTCGCGTCCTCCAGGATCTCGATCTGGGCCAGGTCGCTGATCAGGTGCCGGATCGTCCGGGCGTGCCGTGCGCTGCCGGCGCGCAGGCCGAGGGTGCCGCGCAGCTCGTTGTCGTCCCAGGCCAGGACGCCCTTGCCGCGCACGCTGCCGACCGTCGCCGCGGCGAGCACTGTGGCCGTCGTCTTGTGCACTCCGCCCTTGGGGTTGGCGAAGGCGAACACCCGGGGCGTGCCCAGGTCCCGTTGGAGCACCCCGTTGGCGCGCTCCTGCTCCTGGTCGACCGCCGGTGGGCGCCATTCGATCCGGGCCGGGTAGGCACGTTCGGCGACCGCCGAGCCGACCGCCGGGGCGGGCGGCGGCGGGACTGGGACGGCGACCGGCGGCGCGGGCGGCGGGGCGACCGGCGGGGGTGGTGGCGCGACGGCCGGGTAGCCGGTCTCCGGCTGGTAGCCGGTCTCCAGCAGGGCGTAGCGCGACTCCACCGGCGGGTCGCCCGGTCGGTAGCCGTTGTCCAGCAACGCGTAGCGCGACGGGACCGGGTCGGGGCCGCGTGCCGGCGGCTCCGGCTCGGCCCGGTACGTCGGCTCGGCGCGGTAGTCGGGCTCGGCCCGGTAGTCCGGCTCGGCGCGGTAGTCCGGCTCGGCGCGGTAGTCCGGCTCGGCCCGGTAGTCCGGCTCGGCCCGGTAGCCGGGCGTGGCGCGGTAGTCCGGCTCGGCCCGGTAGCCGGGCTCGGCGCGGTAGTCCGGCTGCTCGGTCCGGTACGCCGGCTCCGCTCGATAGTCCGGCTCGGCCCGATAACCCGGCTCGGTCCGGTACGCCGGCTCGGTCCGGTAGGCGGGCTCGGCCCGGTAGTCCGGCTCGGCCCGGTAGGCGGGGTCGACCCGGTAGGTCGCCTCGGCCCGGTAACCGGGCTCCGCCCCGTACGACAGGTCGGCCGGATGCCCGATGGCGGGTGCCCGCCCGGCGTAGCCGTTGGGGGCCGCACGCCGTGGCAGCGGGTCCGGCGGCGGCTCCTCGCCGCGCCGCTCCTGCTCGGTCTGCTCCGCGCCGCGACCGCCCAGCCGGGCACGGTCCAACAACGCGCGCCACCGCGGCGCTGGTTCGGCCGGCCGGCCCCAGCCGGTCTCACTGCCCTCCACGGCCCGCCCTCCCAGCGCCATCGATCTCTGTCTGACAGGCTACGAACCCAACCCTATTCGGACCACACCTCAGAGCGCACACCAGCCGGCGCAGATCACGACGACGGCGACGACGGCGACGGCTCGGCGACGGTGGCGTCCGGCGAGGTGGTGACACTCGGCGGCGCCGACTCGGTCGGCTCCGGCTTCGACGGTTCGGGTGACGGAATCGTCACGACTGGCGCGGGTTCCGACGATTCGCCCACGGGGGTCGAGGGCGCCGGTGCGCTGATCAGCGGCGCCGGCCGCTCGGACTGGGTCGGTGCGGGGCTCGGCCCGGTGTCGGCCGGCGGGCGCACCACGTCGCGCTGCTCAGGCAGGGGTGGCGTGAAGACCGTCCGATCCAGCCGGTACACCTCGGGGGCGGGATCGACCGCCCGTACATCCGGGCGGGCCGCGACACCGCGCAGCGCCACCGGGGTCGCGCGAACCACCGCCGCGTAGACGCAGGCGCAGCCGGTGCGGTACGCGGCCGCCTCGGCGGCGGCCACCTCGGCGCCGCTGGCGTACTGCTCCCGCAACTCCCGCTCGCCCACCCCGTCGCCGTCGACCGCGGCGGCCCTGGCCCGGTAGTCGGCGGCCTCGGTCTCCTTGCGGGCCGCCACCTGCTCCATCCCGGCGACCACGTCGTCAGGCACCCGCAGCGCGGGGATCTTGACGATCTCGGTCTGCCGGCCGGGCAGCGGGACCCGCCCGAAGACGGTCGAGACCCCGACGTCGCCGAGCACCGTCGCCAGCCGCTGCGGAGGCAGGTACGCACCGAGGGTGACCAGCGCGTACGTCCCACCCTCGGCGGCCTCGGCGGCCTCGGCGGACGCGGGCAGCGCGGCCAGGTCGGCCGCGGCGGACCGCAGGTAGCCGGGGACGGAATCGCCGTCGGCAACGCCGACCCGGGTCACCTCGCCCACCGTCCGGTCGCCGATCGGCCTGTCGTCGACGGCCCAGACGGCGGTGCCCAACACGGCCGCCGCGGAGAGCACGGCGGCCCAACTGAGCACACCGGATCGCGACGACCGGTCGCCCAGCCGGGCCACGGCCCGGGTCAGCGGCGGCAGCAACCGCTGGTCCAGCTGCCGCAGCAGGTTGCCGGCGCGCACGGGCGGGATCCCCTCTGTGGAACGGTGTCGGGCGGTCGCCGCTCAGTCACGCAGGATCTGAAGCGCACGGTCCAGATCGTCAGGGTAGTCGCTGACGAACCGGACCTCGTCCCCCGTTCGGGGGTGCAAAAAGCTCAGTTCGCGGGCGTGCAGCCACTGCCGGGCCAGGCCGAGACGGGCCGAGAGGGTGGGATCGGCGCCGTACGTGAGGTCACCCACACAGGGGTGACGCAGGGTGGAGAAGTGCACCCGGATCTGGTGGGTCCGGCCGGTCTCCAGCCGGACGTCGACCAGACTTGCCGCCGGGAACGCCTCCAGGGTGTCGTAGTGGGTGATGCTCGGCTTGCCGCCGGAGACCACCGCCCACCGGTAGTCGTGGGTGGGGTGCCGGTCGATCGGCGCGTCGACGGTGCCCCGCAGCGGGTCAAGGTGACCCTGCACCACAGCGTGGTAGCCCTTGTCGACCTCGCGGTACTTGAAGGCCCGCTTCAACGCCGTGTACGCCTGCTCGCTCTTGGCCACCACCATGATCCCGGTGGTGCCCACGTCGAGCCGGTGCACCACCCCCTGGCGCTCGGCGGCGCCGCTGGTGGAGATGCGGTGCCCGATCGCGGCGAGCGCGCCGATCACCGTCGGCCCGGTCCACCCGGGGCTCGGGTGCGCGGCCACCCCGACCGGCTTGTCGACCACGACGATGTCGTCGTCGGCGTAGACGACCCGCAGGCCCGGCACCGCCTGCGGCACCACTGTCGGCGGCGCGACCGGGGCGGGCAGGGTGACGTCCAACCAGGAGCCGGCCTTGACCTTGTGCGAGTTGGGCCGGGCGGAGCCGTCGACCAGCGCGTCTCCGGCGTCGACAAGGGCCGCGGCGGCGGTGCGGGAGAGCCCGAACAGGCGGGACACGGCCTGGTCCAGGCGCATGCCGTCGAGGCCGTCCGGAACCGGAAGGGAACGGTGGTCGCCGCCAGCGGCGAACGCGGAGGTCATGCCCGCTCCCGCTGCTCGGCGCCCGACGCGGCGTCCGTCGTGGCCGGGTCGCCGTCGCGCCCCGCCCGCCGGCCGTCACGCTGGCGGCCGGTCAGCTCCAACAGGACGGCCAGCAGCACGCCGCAGACCAACGAGCTGTCGGCCAGGTTGAACACCGGCCACACCTGACCGTACGGGTCGAAGAGGCTGATCATGTCGACCACATGCCCGTGGAACGGGGACGGCGCCCGGAAGATCCGGTCGACGAGGTTGCCCAACGCGCCACCGAGCACCAGGCCGAGCGAGATCGCCCAGGGCAGCGAACGCAGCCGCAACGCCATCCAGACGATCCAGCCGACCACACCGATGGTGATCAGCGGGAAGATCCAGGTGTGGTCCGCGCCGATGCTCCAGGCCGCGCCGCTGTTGCGGGTCAGGCTCAGGTAGACGAACCCGCCGAGCAGCCGGACCGGCTCCCGGTCGGTCAGCGCTGCCAGCGCCAGGTGCTTGGTGACCAGGTCGGCCAGCAGGGCCACCAGGGCGACCCCGGCGAGAATCGCGACGGCCCGGGGCCGGCGGGTGCCGCCGCCCGGATCGATGCGGCCGGGTTCGGCGGACGGTACTGCGGTCATGCGCTCCCCATCGACAGTCTTGGCGGTGATCGCTCACCGTCTCATCGCCGCCGGGGAACGGACCTCAGCGCCGCTCCTCCAGCTGCTTGCACGTCACACACAGGGTGGCCGACGGGAAGGCGGCGAGGCGCTCGACCGGGATCGGGTTGCCGCACCGCGCGCACCAGCCGTAACCACCCTCGTCGAGGCGCTCCAGAGCGCGCTCCACCTGCGTGATCCGTTCCAGAATGCTGTTGGCGAGAGAGATCTCCTGCTCCCGCTCGAGCGTCTTCGTGCCCGTGTCGGCCTGGTCGTCCCCGGCCGAGTCGGTCAGCCGATCGCGCTGCAGCTCGGTGATCTCACTCAGCGTCTGATCGTACTCGGCACGAAGCTCGTCCCGCCGCGCCGCCAGCGCCGCCCGGATCTTCTCGGTCTCCGCGGTGCTGCGGGTGGCCTTCGCCGCCGGCTTGCGCCCGGCGGTCCTGGTGTCGGATGGCTTCGCCATGGGTCGCTCCCTCGGCCGGGGGAACCGCGCGGTCCGCGGCGCCTGGTCAGGGGGCGCCGACCAGGGCGTCCCCTATGTACGAAAAGGGGCGCACGGCGACGATGGCCGCGCACTCCGGAGGTTGGCAAGAATACGGAACGTACCGGCGTCCGACAACGTGCCGCACCGTCGCACCGTCTAACAGCCCCTAGCCCTGCCCAACTGGGGCAAAGGGAACGCTAGCAGATCAATTGGGCACCTCATCCCCGTACTCACCAAACCATCGGGCCAGACGACCCCGCCGACTGACAGCCCGCAACCGCCGTTCCGCCGCGTCCCGCACCCCTGCGGTCGCCACGATCAGCAGACTGTCGCCGGTCTTCAACCGGGTGTCCGGTGCGGGCACGAAGCCCACGCCGTCGCGCAGCACCAGGGTCACCGACGCGCCCAGCGGAAGACGCAGCTCGTCGACGTGCACGCCGGCCAGACGCGAGCCCGGTGAAACCTCCACCTGGAGCAGGTCCGCCCGCATCCGCTCCAGCGGCGCGGTCTCCACGTGGATCTCGGCGGCCTCGGCCGGCGCGGTCACCCGCAACCGGCGGGCGAACGGCCCCAGCGTACCGGTCTGCACCAGCGTGAAGATCACCACCAGCACGAAGACCACGTCGAAGAGCCGCTCCGCGCCGGGCACCCGCTCGGAGAGCGGAATGGTGGCCAGCACGATCGGCACCGCCCCGCGCAGCCCGGCCCAGGACAGGAACGCCTGTTCTCGAAGGCCGACCCGGAACGGCAACGCCGTGACGGCCACCGACAGCGGCCGGGCCAACAGCACCAGAGCCAACCCGGCGACCACCGCGGGCAGCACCGCCGCGTCCAGCCGGCCCGGCGAGGCCAGCAACCCGAGCAGCACGAACAACCCGATCTGGGCGAGCCAGGCCAGCCCGTCCGCGAAACCGAGAATCGCCTGCCGGTGCGACAGGCGGGCATTGCCCAGCAACACCCCTGCCACATAGACGGCGAGGAAGCCCGAGGCGTGCAGAACGGCCCCCGCGGCGTACGCCAGCACGGTGATGCCCACGGCGGCGATCGGATAGAGCCCGGCCGAGGGCAGCGCCGCCCGGCGCAGCGCCCAGGTACCGGCGACGCCAGCGGCCACGCCCACCGCCGCGCCGACGCCCAGCTCGTAACAGACCAGCGCGACCTCGTACCACCACGGGTGCGCGAAGCCCTGATGGGACAGCAGCACCACCAGCAGCACCACCGGGGCGTCGTTCATCCCCGACTCGGCCTCCAGTGTCGCCACCAGCCGGGGCGGCAGCCGCAGTCGGCGCAGGGTGGCGAAGACGGCCGCCGCGTCGGTGGACGAGAGCACCGCGCCGTAGAGCAGCGCCAACCGCCAGTCCAGCCCCAGCAGCAGGTGCACGGCCACGCCGACCACCACGATGCTGACGATCACGCCGACCGTGGAGAGCGCGGAGGCCAGCCCGAGCACCGGGCGCAGCGTGGTCCACCGGGCGGTGAGGCCGCCCTCCGCGATGATCACGATCAGCGCGCAGAAGCCGAGGGTCCGGGTCAGCTCGACGTCGTCGAAACGGATGCCCAACCCGCTCTCGCCGATCGCCACACCCAGAGCCAGGTAGACCAGGAGGCTGGGCACGCCGAGCCGGGTGGAGAGTCGCACCGCGCCGACAGCGACCAGCAGCACCGCCGCACCGAGCAGCAGCGCAATGTCCAACCCGGGCGTCACGGCTGCCTTGCCTGGGCTGTCCTCACTCGGCGGATCCGTCGCGCAGGCGGCGCAGCACCTCGGGCAACCCCGGGTCGGGCCGATCGACGAGGAAGAGCTTGTCCCGGCTGGCCGCCCCGGCACGCAGTGACACGGCGGCCGGTCGGACGCCCAACGCGCCAGCCAACGCCCGGCGGGCAGCCTCGGTGGCCCGACCGTCGACGGCCGGGTCGTGGACCGCGATCACGAGGGCGGGCCCGTGCGGGCCGTCGAAGCGGCCACCCACCCGGTCCCGGGAGGCGCCGGGCTTCACCCGTACCGCCACGGTGAGCGTGTCCTGAGCGGGCACCGGCGCCGCTTCAGATCGGCCGGGCGTCGGCGAGGAGAGCGGTCGCCGGCGCGCAGTGCGCGCACGGAGTGAAGCCGAGGTCCACGGCCTCGGCGACCGGCAACGTCTCGGGCTGCCAGCCGATCAGGTGGGGGCAGCCGTCGAGGTGGTAACGGGGGCGGCCGTCGACGACCTCGACGGCGTCCAGCAGGCGGGCCACCCGGGCCGCCTCGGCGGCCGTGATCTGCTGAGCGGCCGGCTCGTCGACCGCCGCGACCGCGGGGTCGAACACGTCGTCGCTCGACGCCGCGATCGGCGACGCCGGGCTGACCGGCCGGGCCCGCGAGGACACCTCGTCCGCCGTGCTCACGAACGGCGACGCGTCATCGACGTGCGGCGGGTCGACCGGCGGCGCCTCATCGACCGGCGGCGCATGGTCGACCGGCGGCGCGGGTGGTTGCCGCCACCCGGTGCCGCCGGTACCAAACATCGTGGGCACGTGCTGGACCGGCACTTCCGGCTCGACCAGCGGTGGCCCGTACGCGACACCCGGTGTGGCCTGGCTGGCCGTGCGGGGCGCGTCAGGGTGCCGCCGGTCGGTCCGGCCGGGATCCGCCATGGCGCGGTTGGCGGCTGCCTGGCGGGCGCCCACCACCAACGCCACGGCGGCCAGCAGACTGGCCGCGATGGAGATGACCAACAAGAAGCTGGAGCCACCGGCCAGGCCGAGCACCAGCAGCACCACAGCGACGAGGATGAGCAGAAGACTTGCGACTATCACGGCTCACCCCCGCCGCGTCGAACCGTCCAGGCCGGGCCGGCGACCGTCACCATTGGCGGACAGCGATCGCCGGCCGGTGCTCAGCGTCCGGCTTCGAGGGCGCCGGAGCGCCCGCCGCCGCCGTACGAACCAGCGAGACCCGCTGCGGCCAGCCCGTTGCCGCCAGCGACACGGCCAGCTTCGGAGCGGGTCATCTCGGCCTCGAGGCCCTGGCCACGACCGTCGAGGTCACGCAGCTGGCTCTCCAGGTACGCCTTGAGCCGGGTGCGGTACTCGCGCTCGAACTGCTTGAGCTCCTCGATGTGCTTCTGCAGCGCCGTGCGCTTGGCGTCCAGGCCGCCCATGGCCTCCTGGTGCCGCTGGCGGGCGTCCCGCTCAAGGGCGTCAGCCTTGGCGCGCGCCTCCCGGGTCACCTCCTCGGCCTTGCCGCGAGCCTCGGACAGCAGCTGGTCGGCCTCGCGGCGAGCGTCGGACACGTGGTCGTCGGCGGTGCGCTGGGCCATCATCAGCACGCGCAGGGCCTGCTGCTCACCGTCACCGGTGACGCCGCCGGCCGGGCCGCCGGTCGCGCGGACCTGCTCCAGCTCGGCCTGCATCGCGCGGGCAGCCTGCTCGGCCGCCGACTTGTCGCGCTGCACCCGGTCCAGTTGGGCCTTGACATCGTTGAGCTCCGCCGCCAGTCGGGCGTCGCCGCCGGGGCCGGCGGGGGCGCCGCCACGGCCGCCGCGCTCCACCTGGGCGCGCAGCTCGTTGTTCTCCTCGATGAGACGGGCGAGCTCGCGCTCGACCTCGTCAAGGAAGGCGTCGACCTCCTCCTCGTCATACCCCCGTTTGCCGATCGGCGGCTTTTTGAAGGCGACGTTGTGGACGTCGGCCGGGGTCAGCGGCATCGAAACTCCTCGGGTCAGTTGCGGCCGCGAAAGCGCGTCGGTCATCAGGCAGATGCCCTGATCGACGGCCCTAACACGAACTCCATCAGCACGAACAGGATAACCAGGAGCACAAGGGAGGCCAGGTCGATGCTCACGGTACCAATTCGCAGCGGAGGGATCACACGCCTCAACGCGTTGAGAGGGGGATCAGTGACGCTCCACACGGATTCCAATCCTGCCGATGCTCCACGCCCCGGTTGCCAGCGACGGCCGTACTGAAGGACGGCGCTCAACACGAACCGGGACAGAAGAAGGAGCAGGAAGACATAAAGGATCAGGTACAGCACTTGCAGTAAGATCGAAAACACGGTCAGCGACGTCCCTCGGGTCGGGCGGGGTCAACTCAGACTGAAAAAGCCGCCCTCAGCGATCTTGGCTTTGTCCTCTGCGGTGACCTGGACGTTAGCCGGTGAGAGCAGGAACACCCGATTGGTCACGCGCTCGATCGTACCGCGCAGGCCGAACGCCAGTCCGGCGGCGAAGTCCACCAGACGGCGGGCATCGGCCTCATCCATCTCGGTGAGATTGATGATCACCGGGACGCCGTCGCGGAAGTGCTCACCGATGGTGCGCGCCTCCCGGTAGGTGGTGGGGTGCAGCGTGGTGATCTGGTAACGCTGCTCCTCCTCGGGCAGGGCCCGCTCACGCGACGTGACCTGCGGCGCGAGAGCCAGGTTGTCCCGAGTGTGGTAGGTCAACGCACCGGAGGTCTCACCCGCCGACGACCTGGTGATCGACCGGACGCTGGACCGCTCGATCCGCTCCGGCCGCTCACCGTCACCGCGCTCGGACTCGCTCAACCGCCCGCTCGACCGCTCGGAGAGTCGACCCCGCCCGCTGTCGCGCGGCCGGGGAGCCGGCGGCTCCTCGGCGTCGTCCTCGTCGTCGTCGGCGAACTCCTCGGCGTACCGGCTCTGCCGGTAACGCGAGTCGCGGTAACCACCCTTGTCGTAGCCACCGTCGTCGTAGGCCCGCTCGTCGTCTTCTTCGACCAGACCGAGCCAGACCCCCGCCTTGCGCAGTGCACCCATCCCGCGCCCTTCCGTCCGCCGTGCGGCACGCGCCCCCGTGCCATGTCGCCCGTCGCGAGTGGACAACCATGCCCATCGGACCGGAACGGCAATCCCCCAGCGCGCGATTCGCGTCGCGCGCCACGACCCCCGACTAGGAGACGCCCGCCCCTGAAACAACACTGATGTAATTTGCTTGTCTCGCGGTCAGGCTACCGCAGCGTGGGACGCATTCCGAGCAACGCGCTACCGACGCGGACATGTGTCGCGCCGTAACGGATCGCGATTTCGAAATCTCCGCTCATACCCGCGGACAACGCGGTGGCTCCCGGATGGACAGCCCGAAACGCGTCGGCAACCTCCGCGAGCCGGGCGAAGGCCCGCTCCGGCTCCCATCCCAGCGGAGCGACCGCCATGAGACCGACCAGACGCAACCCCGGCGCGTCGGCCACCGCCTCGGCCACCGGCTCCAGACCGGCGCCCGGATCCGCCGAGTTAGGCAGGGCTCCGCCCCGGGCCGCGTCGCCGTCGATGCTCACCTGAATCAAAGCGTCGAGTGGCTCCTGCCGGTCGGCGGTCGCGGTGGCCAAGGCCCGGGCCAGCCGGACACTGTCGACGGAGTGCACCACGTCGGCGTAGCGGACCACCGAGCGGGCCTTGTTGCGCTGCAACTGGCCGATGAAGTGCCAGCGGGGACTCACCCCGGCGGCAGCCACCTCGGCGGCCTTGCCGGCCGCCTCCTGGTCGCGGTTCTCCCCCATGTCGGTCACCCCGAGCCCGGCCAGCGCCAACACGTCGCTGGCCGGGTAGGTCTTCGTCACCGCGATCATCGTGACCTCGGCGCGGTCCCGGCCGGCCTGCGCGCAGGCGTCATCGACCCGGGACCGAACCTGGGCCAGACCGGCCGCGAGTTCGGCCTGCCGATCTGGTCGTACCGTGGCTGAGCTGTCGGTCATCGGCGGTGCTCAGGACCCGTTCTTGAGGAAGTCGGGAACGTCCACGTCGTCGAAGAGCACGCGACGCGGCGACTGGGCCGGAGCCGGGCTGGTGGCCGGCGTCGGCGTCGGAGTGCTCTGCGGTGCCGGCTGGTTGGTGTTGGTCTTGCGGGTCGGCTCGGCCGCCTTGTACGCGGGCGTGCCACCGTCGAAGCCCGCCGCGATGACCGTCACGCGCACCTCGTCACCGAGCGCGTCGTCGATGACCGCGCCGAAGATGATGTTGGCGTCCGGGTGGGCCGCGTCGGTGACCAGCTGGGCGGCATCGTTGATCTCGAACAGGCCCAGGTCGGAGCCGCCGGCGATGGAGAGCAGCACGCCCCGCGCGCCGTCCATGCTCTGCTCCAGCAGCGGGCTGGAGATGGCCGCCTCGGCCGCCTCGACCGCGCGGTTCTCGCCGCGGGCGCTGCCGATGCCCATCAACGCGCTGCCGGCGCCGCTCATCACGCTCTTGACGTCGGCGAAGTCCAGGTTGATCAGACCCGGGGTGGTGATCAGGTCGGTGATGCCCTGCACACCCGAGAGCAGCACCTGGTCGGCGGTGCGGAACGCGTCCATCATGCTGATGTTGCGGTCGCCCAGGGCCAGCAGCCGGTCGTTCGGGATGACGATCAGCGTGTCGCACTGGTTGCGAAGCTCGTCTATCCCCGTCTCGGCCTGCACCTGACGGCGCTTGCCCTCGAAGGAGAACGGCCGGGTCACCACGCCGATGGTCAGCGCGCCGAGCTTGCGGGCGATGTTGGCCACCACGGGCGCGCCGCCGGTGCCGGTGCCGCCGCCCTCGCCGCAGGTCACGAAGACCATGTCGGCGCCCTTGAGCACCTCCTCGATCTCGTCGCGGTGGTCCTCGGCGGCGTTCTTCCCGACGTCCGGGTTGGCCCCGGCCCCCAGGCCACGGGTCAGCTCCCGGCCGACGTCGAGCTTGACGTCGGCGTCGCTCATCAGCAGCGCCTGCGCATCGGTGTTGATCGCGATGAACTCGACGCCCTTGAGCCCAACCTCGATCATCCGGTTGACGGCGTTGACGCCGCCACCCCCGATGCCGACGACCTTGATGACCGCCAGGTAGTTGTGCGGAGGTGTCATCTCCGGTCCTTTCCTTCGAGATTGGCTTCGGCCGACGGCGTGGCCAGACCAGCGGCCGACGACAGCTGTCACCAACGAGGATCACGGGGTGAACCCTAACCCTCTACTAGAGGCTTACAGTTATGTCAACCACTGAAGCTCTTCGGGGCAACGTAAGCGCCACCGCGCGATGAGCCAAGGACCCGGGCGGCGTGTCGCCGCGCGGAGCGCCACGGGTCACGTCCGCGCACGCTCACTGGTCAACGAAAGGTCACCACATCCGGTGCGCTCACGTCGATCCGATCGGTGTCCTCGTCGAGCAGCGCGGTGGCCACCCGAGCCTTGTCAGTACCCCGGGTCGCGTCGCCCCAGACCACCGTCCGGTCCCCGCGCAGCCGCAGGCTGATCCGGGCCAGCCCCGCCACGTTCACGTCGACCAGCTCCGCGCGCAGCTGCGGCGTCAGCGCGACGAGCACCTCCAGCGCGGCCCGGGTGCCCGGGTCGTCGGCGGCCGGCCGGGCCACCGTCACCTGTGGCAGGTCGGCGGGGCGTCGCTCCACCGTCCGGAACGCCACCCCACTCCGGTCGATCAGGGCGAACGCCTCGCCCTGCGGCACCACCGCCACAGCGCTCCGCTCGGTCACCCGCACCACCAGCGCGCCGGGCCAGTCCCGGGAGACAGTGGCCCGCTCCACCGCCGGCAGCGCGCCGACCCGACGGGCGGCGGCGGCCAGGTCCACCCGGGCCAGCGGCACACCGTCCGGCACCCCGACCGCGTCGTGCACCTGCACGGGAGTGACCAGGTCGGCACCCTGCACGCGAACCTCGCGCACACCGAACAGCCCGGTGCCGAGCACCGTCCAGGCGATCAGCCCGGCAAGGGCGAGCACCCCGGCGGCCACCGCCCACGGCAGCGCCGCACGCATGCGACGCTGCCGGGCACGGGCCATGAACCGGCGGGTGGAGGGCGGTACCGCGTCGCGGCCCGCCCGGACCAGCTGCCACCGCCGGGCCGGACCGCGGCGCGGGGCGCCGCCGTCGGCGGCGCTGGTCCGCCCTCGGGCCGGGCCGGGACTCATCCGGCCGTGGGCGCCGAGCCGCCGGGCACGGCGGTGCCACCGAGAGCCGCGCCGTCGCCACCGGAGGTGGCCCCACCCGGCACCGGATCACCGATCGCCGGCGTGGTGGCCACCGGGTCGACGGTCGCGCTCGGTGCCGAGCCGGCCGAACGCTCACCCAGGGCGACCAGCAGCTCGTCGCCCATCAGCGAGATCGGCGGGGCGCCCATGGTCACCACCACGTCCCCCGAGCGGGCGCGACGGGCCACCTCGACCGGGGCCTGCTCCCACGACTCCACGAAGACCTTGCGGTCGGCGGGCAGATCCACCGCCGCGATCAGCGCCGCCGAGCCCTCACCGGGCTGACGCAACTCACCGGGCCCGAAGACCTCCAACAGCACCACCTCGTCGGCGATGGCCAGCGCCTCCGCGATCTCCGCCTGGTTGTCGCGGGTGCGGTACAGCCGGTACGGCTGGAAGACGACGATCAGCCGGCCGTCCCCAGCGACCTCGCGCAACGTCTGGTTCGCCAACCTCATCGAGGTCGGGTGGTAGGCGTACTCGTCGTAGACCAGCACGCCGTCCGCGACACCCTTGCGCTCGAAGCGCCGTCGCACACCGGGGAAGACCGCCAGCGCGGCCTCCGCCGACTCCAGCGGCAGTTCCAACAGGTACGCGGCCAGCACCGCGGCGGCGCTGTTCAGCCCCATGTGCCGTCCCGGCACCGGCAGCCGGAACTCGCCCAGCGACCGGCCGTCGATCGCGGCCAGGTAGCGCACCCCCCGTGCGGAGGAGACCATGTCGGTCAACCGCAGGTCGGCGTCGGCGGCCTCGCCGTAGGTGAACACCCGTCGTCCCTCGGACCGCAGGCTCTCGGCCAACCGCCGACCGCCCGGATCGTCGGCGCAGGTGATGATGAACCCGTCCGGGTCGGTGAGGCGGGCGAACTCCACGAACGCCGCCTCCAGCGTCGCGTAGTCGCCGTAGGTGTTCAGGTGGTCCGCCTCGACGTTCGTGATGATCGAGACGTACGGGCGGTAGATGAGGAACGAGCGGTCGCTCTCGTCCGCCTCGACCACGAAGTGCTCGCCGGTGCCGTGGTGGGCGCCCGAGCCGACCTCGGAGATCTCCCCGCCGATCACGAAGGACGGGTCCACGCCGGCCTGCTGCAGCACCATCGTCACCATCGAGGTGGTGGTGGTCTTGCCGTGCGTGCCTGCGACGGCCACCGCCCGACGGCCGGTCATCGCCGCGGCGAGCGCCTCCGAGCGGTGCAGCACCCGCAGGCCGCGCCGACGCGCCTCGACCAGCTCCAGGTGGTCCTGGGGAATGGCCGAGGAGTAGACGACAGTGTCCACGCCGTCGAGGTTGGTCACCTCGTGGCTGAGGTGGATGGTGCCGCCGAGCGCCCGCAGGCCGGCCAGCGAGGGCCATTCCCGCAGGTCGCTGCCGGAGACCCGGATGCCGCGGGTGAGCAGCAGCCGGGCCACGCCGAGCATGCCCACCCCACCCACTCCGATCAGGTGGACGGCGCCCAGGTCCTCGGCGGTGAGCGTGCCGGCCGGGGTGAACTGCGCGGTCATCGGGCCACCGCCGCCAGCACGAAGGAACGCAGCGCCTCGTCGCCGTCGCGCCGGCCGTACGACCCGGCGGCGGCACCCATGTTGTAGAGCCGCTGTGGGTCCCGGATGAGCGGGATGACGGTGCGCTCCAGCCAGTCCGGGGTGAGCTCCCCGTCGTCGACCAGCAGCCCACCGCCGGCCTCCACCACGGGCAGGGCGTTGCGCCGCTGCTCCTGGTTGCTGTGCGGGTACGGCACGTAGATCGTGGGCAGCCCGATCGCGGCCACCTCGGCGACGGTCATCGCCCCACCCCGGGCCAACATCAGGTCGGCGGCGGCGTAGCCCAGCTCCATCTCGGACAGGTACGGCAACGTCACGTACGGCACCGGCAGGTCGGTGGGGATCGGCACCGGCTCGTTGCGGGCGCCCATCACGTGCAGCACCTGCACGCCGTTGCGGGCCAGCTCCTTGGCCGCCCCGGAGACCGCCAGGTTGATCGAGCGGGCGCCGGACGAGCCGCCGGACACGAAGAGCACCGGCAGGTCAGGGCGGAGCCCGAAGTGGGCGCGGGCGGCGTTGCGCAGCGCGTACCGGTCCAGACCGGCGATGGCGCGGCGCAGCGGCACCCCGACGACAGTGGCGTCCCGCAGCGACTCGGCCTGGCTCGGCTGGTTCGGAAAGCCGACGGCCACGTTCTTGGTGAACTTCATGCCCAGCTTGTTGGCCACGCCCGGCGGCACGTTCACCTCGTGGATCACCATGGGCAGCTCGCGGCGCCACGCGGCCAGGTAGGCCGGCACCGAGACGTACCCGCCGAAGCCGACGACCACGTCGGCGCGCACCTCGTCGATCACCTTGCCCGCGGCGCGCGCCGCGGTCCACATCCGGCCCGGGGTACGGACCAGGTTCATGTTGACCGACCGGGGCAGCTGGTACGCCGGGATCTGCCGCAGGTCGTAGCCCTGCGGCGGAATCAGGTCGTTCTCCATGCCCCGGGGTGTGCCGAGGCAGGTGATCCGGACGCCCGGGTCGTGTCGGCGCAGGCAGTCGGCGAAGGCGAGCAGCGGGTAGACGTGCCCCCCGGTGCCACCTCCCGCGAGCACCACCGAACGCAGCGGACCCATCAGCGTCTCCTCTCGCTCGCCGTACCCCGGCGACTGCGGTCCTGTCGGACCCCGCGCGGCGCGGCCTGATCGTCATGGCGCCGCTCGCGGGACCGGGGCACGGACCCTCGGCCGGCGGGCGGCGGCGCCGGTCGGCGACGCCGGCCGGGAAGCGGCGGCAACGGGGCCCAGAGTAGTCGGACCCACCGGGCCGGCGGACGGGCATGCAGTGCTCTGGCCGCATCGGGTTCGGCGCGGGCGAAGGACGCCAGCATGCCGATGCCGGCCAACGTCACGACCAGGGCACTTCCGCCGTCGGAGATGAACGGCAGCGGCAGACCGGTGATCGGCAGCAGCCCCACCACACCACCGATGTTGATCACGGCCTGGCTGACCAGCCAGGTGGTCACGGCGGTGGCGGCGAGCCGGCGGAACGGGTCGTCGACCCGCCGGGCGATCCGGAAACCGGTGTACGCGAGGACGGCGAACAGGCTGAGCACCACGACGCACCCGATCACGCCCAGTTCCTCGGAGATGATCGCGAAGATGAAGTCGTTGTGCGCCTCGGGCAGCCAGTCCCACTTCAGGCTGCCCTTGCCCAGCCCGACACCGAACCAGCCACCGTGCTCGATGGCCAGCCGCCCCTGGTAGAACTGGAGGCAGTCGTTGAGTTTGCAGGTCTCCGGGTCCGGTGGGTTGAAAAACATGTCCAGCCGGGCGAGGCGGTAGTTGTCCGCGCCGCGTTCACCGGAGCCGGCGCCGAGCGAGGCCACCGCCACGAGCAGGCCGATCCCGATCAGACCGGCCGTGGCCAGGGCGCCGAAGACCCGCATCCGCACCCCGGCGGCCCAGAGCAGACCCACGACCAGGGCCAGCAGACAGAGCATCGTGCCGGTGTCGTTGTAACCGACCAGGACGAAGAGCAGGCCGACCACCGGGAAGAGCGGGGTGGCCAGCTCGCGCCACCAACCGAGCGCGGCGCCCTTGCGGGCGACCAGGTGCGCACCCCAGAGCACCATCGCGAACTTGGCCAGCTCCGATGGTTGGAGCTGGATCCCGCCGACGAACAGCCAGTTCAGATGCGCCTCGACCGGCCCGAAGCTGGCCGAATCCTCGCCGGTCAGCCGGGCGAACGCGACAAGCAGGTTGAGCACCACCAGCAGGGCGATCGAGGTGAACAGCAGCGGCCGGCCCAGCGACCGGTAGGTGCTGGCGGGCAGGCGCTGGCAGACCCAGAACGCGCCGATGCCGATCACCGCGAAGATGGCCTGCTTGGTCACCGAGGCCGAGGCGTTGCCGTCCTCGGCGTAGTCCTTCACGCTGGTCGCCGAGAAGACCATGGTCAGCCCGATCAGCAGCAGCAGGCCGGCGCAGGACAGCAGCAGGTAGTAGGAGGTCAGCGGCCGGTCCAGCAGGCCGCGCAGCGCGGCGAGCCCACCGGAGGCGTCGATACCGCGCAGCGGGGTAGACGCCACGGCCTCCGGCTCGCGTCCCGCCGGCCCGGGCTCCCGCGCCCCCGGCCCGGATTCGCGGGCCGCCGTGCCGGGCTCCGGGCCGCGCGCCCCGGCGGCCAACGGTGTACGCGCCGCGCTCGGCGACCGTCGCGGCCGTCCGACAGTCCCATCCTCGGTGCCGATTTCCTCCCCCACCCCGACATCATCACCGCTGAACACGCCCCACCGCCCCACAACGCTCCACCGGGCGTGTCGAACCCGCCCCCAGGCCGCCCTCCCGCCGCCCTCCCGCCGCCCTCCCGCCGCCCTCCCGCGTCGATCTTGCACTTTCTGTGCCGGCAAAACACCTATAAAAGGACGTTTCGCCATCCGAAAGTGCAAGATCGACGGATGAGAGGGCGGGGCGCGGGGCGCGGGCCCTGCGGATCAGGTCATGTTGGCGAGGAACTCGCTGTAGAACAGGCCCAGGGCGATGGCCACGCCGATGCCGGCGATGATCCAGAAGCGCACCACGATGTTGACCTCGCTCCAGCCGGCCAGTTCGAAGTGGTGCTGGAGCGGAGACATTCGGAACACGCGTTTACCGGTGGTCTTGAAGGAGATGATCTGGATCACCACGGACATCGTGATGATCACGAAGAGCCCACCGATGATCGGCAGCAGCAGGATGGTGCGGGTGGACATCGCCATGCCGGCGATCAGACCGCCCAGCCCCAGTGCCCCGGTGTCGCCCATGAAGATCCGCGCCGGGGAGGTGTTCCACCAGAGGAAGCCCACACAGGCCCCGGCCGCCGCCCCGGCGATCAGCGCGATCTCCAACGGGTCGCGGACCTCGTAGCAGTACGGCTGGGTGTAGTTCGGGTCGGCGCACCAGTGCCGGTACTGCCAGAACGCGATGAGCGCGTACGCGGCGAGCACCATGACCGACGCGCCGGTGGCCAGACCGTCCAGGCCGTCGGTGAGGTTGACGCCGTTCGTCGCGGCCATCACCACGAAGATAAAGATGATCACCGCGCCGACCTTGCTGACCTCCAGGAAGTCGATGTCCCGGATGAAGCTCAGCGTGGTGCTGCCCACCGTCTCGGTGTTGGTCGCCAGGCCCGAACCGTTGGTCATCGTGCTCGGGAACCACAGCGCGATCACCCCGAAGACCGCACCGACCAGGATCTGGCCGAGCAACTTGCCGCGCTTGTTCAGCCCGGCGCTGTTGCGCTTGCGCACCTTGAGGAAGTCGTCGAGGAAACCCACGGCGCCGGAGAAGACCATCAGCCCCAGCAGCACCAGGGCGGTGATGGTCGGCTCCACCTGGGCGATCTGCTGGTCCGGCAGGGTGGTCAGGGCGAGGTGCCCGGCCACGTACGCGATCACCGTGGCCAGGATGAAGACCACGCCGCCCATGGTGGGCGTGCCCTTCTTGCCCTGGTGCATGGCGGGGCCGTCGGACCGGATCGGCTGGCCGGCCTTGAGCCGGGTGAACACTTTGATCGCGATCGGGGTGCCGAAGAGCGAGACGATGAAGGCCACCCCGATGGCGACGATGATCGCCCTCATCGGGTCGGCTCCCCGTCGGTGTCGGCGCGCAGGGCGTCGGCCACCTCCCAGGTCCGGTACCGGGAACCCTTGACCAGGACGACATCACCCGGTCGCAGTTCGCTCCGCAGCACCTCGACGGCCGCCGCCTGATCGGTGAGCAGCACCGACTCTCCTCCCCAGTTTGCTACAGCTGTCGCGCCTTCGTGGATCGGCGCAGCCGGCTCACCCACCACGAGCAGCCGGTCGACACCCAGCTCGGCCGCGAGTTGGCCGACCTCGGCGTGGCCGTCGTACTCGAACGGGCCCAGCTCGGCCATGTAACCAAGCACCGCGACGGTACGCCGCCCCTGGCCCATGCTGGCGAGCGCCCGCACCGCTACCGACATCGAGGCCGGGTTGGCGTTGTACGAGTCGTCGATCACTGTCACCCCGTCGGGGCGGTCGAAGACGTCCATCCGTCGGGTCGAGACCAGGCCCAGCTCGCCGAGGGCCGTGGCCAGCTCGGTCAGCGGCATGCCCAACTCCCGGGCGACCGCCGCCGCCGCGAGCGTGTTCCCGACCTGGTGGCGGCCGGCCAGCCGGAGCCGCACCGGCGCGCGTCCCTCCGGGGTGACCAGGGTGTACGACGGGTGCCCCCGCTCGTCGAGCGTGACGTCCTCGGCGCGCACGTCGGCGTCCGGCGCCTCGCCGTAGCGGACCACCCGGGCCTGCGTGCGGCTCGCCATCGCGTCCACCCGGGGGTCGTCGGCGTTCAGCACGGCCAGCCCGTCCGGCGGCAGCGCCTCCACCAGCTCGCCCTTGGCCAGAGCGATGGCGTCCTGCGAGCCGAACTCGCCGATGTGCGAGGTGCCGACGTTGAGCACCACGGAGATCCGGGGCGGCACCAGCTCGCACAGGTACCGCACGTGCCCGACCCCGCGCGCACCCTTCTCCATCACCAGGTAGCGGGTGTCCGGGTCGGCCTGGAGGGCGGTGTACGGGTGCCCCAGCTCGTTGTTGAACGAGCCGGGTGGCGCCACAGTGGCCCCGAGTCGGGCGGTGAGCTGACCTATCAAATCCTTGGTGGTGGTCTTGCCGGACGAGCCGGTCACGCCGATCACGGTCAGCCCGGGCAGCCGGTCCACCGCCGCGCGGGCCAGCCGGCCCATCGCGGTCAGCGCGTCGTCGACAAGCACCATCGGCACCCCGGGCACCTCGCGGCTGCCGAGCACCGCCACCGCGCCGGCCTGGATCGCCGTCGCCGCGTAGTCGTGCCCGTCGACCTTCTCTCCGGGGAAGGCCACGAAGAGCGAACCGCGTCCCACCTTGCGCGAGTCGAACTCCACCGATCCGGTGACGGTGGCGGCCGGGTCGGCGGCCACCAGCCGTCCGTCGACCGCCGCGGCCACCTCGGCCAGGCTCAGCGTGATCACCGCTGACCCGCCAGGTCCCCGAAGCGCGCCCGCAGCGCCTCGGCCAACTCGATGCTGTCGTCGAACGGAAGCACCTGGCCCGCCACCTCCTGGCCACGCTCGTGGCCCTTGCCGAGCAGCGCGATCACGTCGCCCGGCTCGGCCAGCCGCACCGCCTCGTCGATCGCGGCGCGGCGGCCCGCCACCTCGATGATCCGAGCGGCCGTGCCGGCCCGGTACGCCCCGGCGAGCACCTCGGCGCGAACCTCCCCCGGATCTTCGGTGCGCGGGTTGTCGTCGGTCACCAGCACCACGTCGGCTCCCTCCGCGGCGGCGGCGCCCATCACCGGCCGCTTGCCCCGGTCCCGGTCCCCACCGGCGCCGATCACACAGATCAGTCGGCCGGCGCTCAACTCGCGCAGCGCGGCCAGCGCGGCCACGATCGCGTCCGACTTGTGGGCGTAGTCGACCACCCCGCGCACCGGCGCGGCCACGTCGACCAGCTCCAGCCGGCCCGGGACGCCGCCGCAGGCGGCCACACCGGCCGCCGCGGTCACCGGGTCAACCCCGGCGCCCACCAGTGCGGCGATGGCCAGCAGCGCGTTGGCCACGTTGTGCCGGCCGGGCAGCGCGACACCGGCGGACAATGCCACACCGTTCGGGCCGTGCGCGGTGAACCGCTGCGCGTACCCCTCACCGTCAACACCGTCGGCCCACCATGTCGCGCCCTGCTCGCCAACCGCCGAGTAGGTGACAGTGGTCGGCTTGAGCAGCGGCTTCAACGCCGGGTCGTCGTGGTTGAGCACCTCGACCGCGCAACGCCCGTCGAAGAGCTGGGCCTTCGCGGCGAAGTAGTCGTCGCTGTCGGCGTGGAAGTCCAGGTGGTCGGAGCCGAAGTTGGTGTAGCCGCCGACGGCGAACCGCACACCACCCACACGGCCCATGGCCAGCGCGTGGCTGGAGACCTCCATGACCACTGCGGTGACCCCGCGCTCGCGGGCGGTGGCCAACATGGCGTGCAGGTCGGTCGCCTCGGGGGTGGTGCGGACACTGTCGATCACCAGATCACCGAGCCGGGTCTCCACCGTCCCGACCAGCCCGGTGGTGTGCCCGGCGGCCCGCAGCCCCGACTCGATCAGGTACGCGGTGGACGTCTTGCCCGCGGTGCCGGTCACCCCGATCACTGTGAGGTCGGCGGTCGGGTCGCCGTACACGGCCGAGGCCAGCTCGCCGAGCACGGCGCGCGGGTCGGGCACCACCAGGGCGGGCAGACCAATTCCCGCCGCCAACTCCGCACCGGCCCGGTCGGTCAGCAGCGCCACGGCACCCGCCTCGACGGCGCCCGCGGCGAACTCCGCACCGTGCCGACGGGCACCGGGCAGCGCCGCGTACAGGTCGCCGGGGCGAACCTCCTGGCTGGCGTGGGTGACCCCGGAGACGACCACCGCGGCGGCGTCCGCCGGAAGGTCGACGGCGAGCCGGACGGCGAGATCACCGAGCCGGACTCCGGTCACGGTACGTGGACGTGGATTGCCGGGCACGGCGTCAGACCCTACCCGGTCGTCCGGTTCCGGCCGCACGCCGCGCCTGATTCTCCGTCGCAAGGGATACACCGTCGAGCGCCCTTGATGGAGTGCCCGGGTGCTTCCGAAGGCGGCCCCGGACCCACGGCAGATTGCGGTCGACCGACAGCGAGGCGTGGAAGGGCCGGGACGACCTGGGCCCTTCCACGTTCCGCTCGTCAGACGGAGCTCACCGTCGAGCGATGAAGACGATCGTCTCCGGGGTTGTGAGGTTCACAGTTGTGTAGGGGTTGTGGGTCCAGTCGAGGCCGTTGTACCGGAACGTGCCGACCTTGTCGCCCGTGGCGTACTTGTACACGGCCCGCCAGTTACCGGAGAGAGAACCAGTGCCGGTGTAGCCGTTCGGATAGCCGTTCAGCATGCAGAGGCTGATCGTGGAACAACCCGGGCCGAGGCGCGTGAGCGCGGCCGGCGTGAACGTGCGCTCGGTGTCGATTGCGGCCACGATCTTGCCAGCTTCGGGATCGATGAGCAGCTCGATCTTGTGTCCGGATTTGGCGATCTTGTCGATCTGCTCCTCGTTCTGCGAGCCGACGAGAGACCACAGCGTCTCCCTGTAGTCGACCACCTGGGTCAGCTCCTTGGACGGGGAGAGCCCGTCGCTGGCGCTGGCGCTGGTGGCGCCGATCCCGAGGATGGAGAAGGCAAGCACTGTGGCAGCGAGCGCACCAGCCGCGTTTCGTAGGTGCCTGCGGATGTTCACTTTGCTCCTTCGTCGTTGACTTGGATAGCGGGCAGAGCCGCTTAGCTCGCCGCGTACTTAGAGCTGGCGTTATTGGCCGTAGCGCACGCAGACACTCGTGTCCGTGACGAAGAGGAGGGTCCGCCTGGTTTGCGGGCCATAAACGCCATCGTCGGCGATTGAATGAGACCTCTGAGCCGCGGCGAGGGCAGAGGCCGTGTTGCCCCCGAAGTTGCCGTCAACCACTAGTGCGGTACCGAACACGTTGCGGTGCCCTCCTGCACTGGAGCCAGACCAGTAGCACGCGTTCAGGTGCCTCTGAAGGTTCGAGACGGCCCCACTCTGATTGCCCCTCGACAGCACACAATTGAGGTTGTTAGTGCCGTTTCCGACAGTTGGCATCGTAAACAGGCGGTCACCGAGATAGATCTTCGTCGTCCCGGTACAGGAACTGGAGGCGGCGGCACCGAAGAGTGGGGCGGGGTCGGCGGCACTGGCCGGCGCTGCTGCGACGCCGACGAGGAAGGGCAGGGCGGCGAGTGCTCCGGCGGCAATTCGAACTGCGCGTCGTCTGAGTAAGTTCATGACAACCTCCGTGGTATCGACTATTCCGGCTCAGCTTCTTGGACTCTGAACCCGCACATAGAAATTGCGGTGGGATCATCTCCCCGCCCAGGTCCAGCCTGTCGAAATTCAGCCTAGAAAATGTCATTGATTAGCAGCAAGACCCTCGCACTTCTGTAAATATTTTGCATTCGATCCTAAGGAATGGACGTGCTGGAGACATGATTGTGTAGGGGCATCGCTGGCAGCGATTTTTCGAGCATGCGGACCCTTCGAATCGCCACTGTCGCAGCAGGTCCGACGCCCCGAGTCTCAGCCCCGCCACCAGGTCACCCTCCGGCAATCAGGCAGCTCGGCATCAGCTGTCGACGTTCGGGGCTGACCGCTGTCGCCTGCGGTCTCATCCATGAAACGCCGCATCCGCAAACGGGCCACCACAGATGCCACCACCGCATTATCTCAGGCTGATACATTCAGCGTCGCCAGCACGAATCTGGCAACAAGTACGTATCGAGAAGCGGAGACACGTTCACGGATTCGACAGACGACAGAAATTAGCCCGAGAACCAGCCACGCATCCAAGACACGGCGCTGACCTCTATACGGAGGCGGCAGAATCTGCGTGCTTTCCCGTAAGGGAAGTCATTGGTCATGCCTCGACGCAGCATTCGTCGAACCTGCTGTCGAGCGGAGGCTGCGCCGATCGGAGCGCAGAGTAAAGGCATGGCCCGCCGTCTGCATGGCGGCAGGGGCAAGCCACTGTTAATTGGCTCTCCGCAGGCGACGTACCGTCAACTCCAACGATGAGCGACCACGCCAACGTGCCCGGGAACGAGCCAAACGATGTACTACGTCGCTGCTCGTGCGGCGGCCTTCTTCAACTTCACTCCCCGTGTGATTTGGCACCCATACCATTCGATCAGGCGAGGGCGTTTCAAATATCCTGGAGGGTTGCATCACGGATGTCAATACCTCTGACTCGTGGTAGCGGCCTCCGTGAGCGACATGGGCCTGACAGGCAGCAGCGCGACAGCAGGTGTGGGTCGTCTCGACGTATGCCCCGGACCGTTCTGACCGCTCCGAAGCTGCTAGGGGAAGACGTCGAATTTCGGTGACGGTCCCGTCGAGGGCGGCACCCGGTAGTGCCGTAGCGTGAAGGCCATCGCCTCGCGGAAGGCCGGCGCGGCGACGGCACCGGCTCCGCCACCGGGGTTCCAGACGAAGACAGCCACCACGTAGCGCGGGTTCTGCGCCGGTGCCATCCCGATGAACGAGCTGACGTCGCCAGGCTGCTTCTCACCGTTGGCGTAGCGCAGCCCGGTGCCGGTCTTGCCGGCCACCCGGTAGCCGGGCACCGCCGCCGCCAGGCCAGTCGCCCGCCCGTCGGGTCCGTCGACCGTGGTGACCGCCTCCAGCATGGTCCGCAGCGCCGCCGCGTTCTGGGGGCTGAGCACCGAGCGAGTGGTCGGAGCGGCGGATGGCGTGTGCTTGCCGCTCGTCCCGTCGACCACCTCCTTGATCAGGCGCGGCTGGACGTAGGTCCCGTCGTTGGCGATCGCGTTGTAGGCAGCGGCCATCTGCAGCGGTGTGGCGTCCACGCTGTGCCCGATCGGCACCGACCCGTACGACGACCCGCTCCACTCCGCGGCCGGGAGCACCCGTCCGGACGCCTCCCCGGGCATCCCCTCGCCGGTGCGCTGTCCCAGCCCGAACCGCTTCTGGTAATCGATCAGCCGGTCCCGGCCGAGCTTCTCGGCGACCTTGATCGTGCCTACGTTCGAGGAGAAGGCCAACATCCCGGGAATGCTCATCCGTCGGCCGTTCGCCGGGTGGGTGTCCGGGATGGTCGTGTCGCCCATGAGGATGCTGTTCGGCACCGGAAACGTGGTGTTCGGCGTGATCACGCCCTCCTGGAGCGCCGCGCCGAAGGTGATCGCCTTGTGGACCGACCCCGGGTCGACCACGAAGGTGGTGGCCACGTCCTCCCGTTCGGTCGGTGAGTTGACCTTGTCCGGCGCGGCCGCGTCGTACGCGGGGTAACTGGCCTGGGTCAGCACGTCGCCGGTCTTAACGTCCAGCGTCACCAGCGCGCCCACGCTCCCCTTGAGCTGCGCCAGGTGCCGCTTGAGCACCTGCTGGCCCTGGAACTGCAGATCCCGGTCGATGGTGAGCACCAACGAACTGCCCGGCTTCGGCGCAGTGGTCTCGCTGTAGCCGCCGGGGATAGGCGCGTCCAGGTCCCCCTGGCCGGCCTCGTAGACCCGCCGGCCGTCCTTGCCCTGCAGCAGGTCGTCGTAGCGGCCCTCGAGCCCCTCCAGGCCGCTCATGTCCTGGCTGACGAAGCCGACCAGGTTGGCGGCGAGATCCCCACCGGGCACGTCGCGTCGCTCGTCACGGTGCGTGCCGATGCCGGGCTGGTCCAGTGCGACGATCTGCTTGGCGACGGAGATGTCGACGCCGCGGGCGAGGAACTGGAACGTCGACTCGCCCGTGCCGCCGGGCAGCGGTCGCCGCTTCATCTTCTCGGTCAGCTCGGACGCGGGTACGCCGAGCAGGGGGGAGACCCGCCGGGCCACCTCCGGCCGCTGGTCGTCGGTGATCAACGTGGGGTCAGCGAAGACGTAGCGCGCCTCGACACTGCGCGCGAGCGGGGCGCCGTTGCGGTCCAGGATCGCCCCGCGGGGGGCGGGCAGATCCACCCGGGTCAGCCGGTCGGAGAGGCCTCCCCCGGCGTACGCCGGCACGTCGACCGTCTGGAGGAAGATCAGCCGGATCCCGATGGCGGCGAAGAGCGTCAGGGCGAGCACGGTGCCCAGCCGCAGCCGCAGCCGCGAGTCGGCCAGCTTCGGAGGGAGTCGTGGCTTACGGGACGGCCGCCGGGCCGCCGGTCGGTCGGCGCGCCGCGGCGCGCGTGGCGTGGTGGTGCGGCGGCGCGGCGGCGGCTCGTCCCCACCCGGGGCACGAGGGGTACGCGGCGCGACGGTGCGCACCACACCACCGCGTCCGGCGGCCGGGGCGTCGCGTCGGCCAACCCGGGCGGCGGCCCGGCCGCCGTCGAGCACCTGCAACGCCGGCCGGAACGGGTCACCGGACCGGGTGCTGCGCGGCGTACGCCGCTGTTCGGCGCCCTGACCGCGCGCCGGCGTGCCGCGCTCCTCGCGCACGGTCCGACCCCTCGGGGTGTACGCCCGGGCGCCGGAGATCCCCCCGATACCCGGCTCGCCGGTGCGCGGCTCGCCATCGGCGGGTCCGGCATCACGTGCAGAACCGCGCCGGGACCCCGTAGGGTCCCGGCGCCGCGCGGGCGGCCGGGGGGGTAGGTATATCAGACCACTTAAAAAAAAACAACCTCTGCTTTTATATGTTT